>NZ_JBHURI010000042.1:0-38991 GCF_042673425.1 Agromyces sp. NPDC056965
TTTTTGTTCCCCTTTTTACCCTCGGTTGCGGGGGGTCACCGTCCCCGGCCCCTCACTCCCGTGGGTTCGTATCACGGGCTCCCGCGGGGGGGGTCCTGGGGATGCCGCAGCATCCGTTCGACCGCGCGGCGGATCGAAGCGGGCCGACTCAGTGGAAGAAGTGGCGCTCGCCCGTGAAGTACATCGTGACGCCGGCCTTGCGGGCCGCCGCGATCACCTCGTCGTCGCGCACGGAGCCGCCCGGCTGCACGACGGCGCGCACGCCGCCGTCGAGGAGGATCTGCAGGCCGTCGGCGAAGGGGAAGAACGCGTCGGATGCCGCGACGGAGCCCGCAGCCCGCTCCCCCGCCCGCTCGACCGCGAGCTTGCACGAGTCGACGCGGTTGACCTGGCCCATGCCGACGCCGACCGAGGCGCCGCCCGAGGCGAGAAGGATCGCGTTGGACTTCACCGCACGGCACGCGGTCCAGGCGAACTCGAGGTCGGCGAGGGTCGCCTCGTCGGCGGGCTCGCCCGCGGCGAGGGTCCACTCCGATGCGGGAGCGAAGTGACGGTCGGCTTGCTGCAGCAGCATGCCGCCCGAGACCTGACGCAGTTCGACCGCCGTCGGCGTGAAGCCCTCGGGGAGCGTCAGCAGGCGGATGTTCTTCTTCTGGGAGAGCAGTTCGAGCGCCTCGCCCTCGAAGGCCGGCGCGATGAGCACCTCGGTGAATATGCCGGAGACCGTCCGGGCCATCTCGAGCGTCACGGTGCGGTTCGCGGCGATGACGCCGCCGTACGCCGACACGGGGTCGCACTCGTGCGCCCGGCGGTGGGCGTCGGCGATGGGGTCGGACGCCCCGGCCGATGCCACGGCGATGCCGCACGGGTTCGCGTGCTTGATGATCGCCACGGCCGGCTCGTCGAAGTCGAAGGCCGCGCGCACCGCCGAGTCGGCGTCGACGTAGTTGTTGTACGACATCTCCTTGCCGTGCAGCTGCACGGCCTGCGCGATGCCGGGCCGCCCGCCGTTCGAGGCGTACAGCGCACCCTTCTGGTGCGAGTTCTCGCCGTAGCGGAGGTCGGCGTCCTTCGTCCAGGTGCCGCCGACCCATGCCGGGAACGGCGACTCCTCGGCGGGCTGGTCGGGGGCGACGACGCTGCCGAGCCAGGAGGCGACGGCGACGTCGTACGACGCCGTGTGGCGGAACGCCTCGCGAGCGAGCTCGGTGCGCTGGGCGAGGGTCGTGCCGCCCGCGGCGACCGCGGCGGCGATCTCCTCGTAGCGGTCGGGCGAGACGACCACGGCGACGTTCGCGTGGTTCTTGGCGGAGGCGCGCACCATGGCGGGCCCGCCGATGTCGATCTGCTCGATGACGGCGTCGGGCGCGGCACCCGCTGCGACGGTCTCGGCGAACGGGTAGAGGTTCACGACGACGAGCTCGTAGGGCTCGATGCCGAGGCCCGCGAGCTCGGCCTCGTGGTGCTCGAGACGGAGGTCGGCCAGCAGGCCCGAGTGCACCGCGGGGTGCAGGGTGCGCACGCGGCCGTCGAGGTGCTCGGGGTAGCCGGTGACCTCGGCGACCTGCGTGACGGGCAGGCCCGCTTCGGCGATGGCCTTGCCCGTGCCGCCCGTCGAGACGATCTCGACGCCGGCGCCGACGAGCGCCGTGGCGAGCTCGACCAGGCCGCGCTTGTCGCTCACGGCGATGAGCGCTCGGCGAACCGGCACGAGGTCGCGTTCGCGGTACAGGCTGGGGTCGATGGCGTGGCCGCTCATGATCGTGCGAGTTCCTTCAGGTCGAGGTGCTGGTTGGCGATGTCGAGCACGGCCTGGATGAGCAGGCGTCGTTCGACGGGCTTGATGCGGTCGTGGAGGCTCGACTCGGTGTCGCCCGGCAGCACCGGGATGCGCTCCTGCGCGATGATGGGGCCGCCGTCGACCGAGTTGTCGACGACGATGAGGCTCGCGCCGGTCTGCGTGACGCCTGCGGCGAGCGCGTCGCGCACCCCGTGCGCGCCGGGGAACTCGGGCAGGTAGGCCGGGTGGGTGTTGATGAGGTGCGGCGAGAACGCGTCGACGACGGCGGGCGGCACGAGCCGCATGAGGCCCGAGAGCACGACCACGTCGGGCTCCCATCGCGCCACCTCGGCGATGAGCGCGTCGCCCCAGGCGTCGCGGTCGGGATACGCCGTGAAGGGTACGGAGAAGGTCGGCACGCCGTACTCCTCGCCGAGCGCGAGCCCCTCGGCGTCGCGGTCGGCGCCGATCGCCACGACGCGGGCCGGGAACTCCGCGTCGGCGGAGGCGTCGAGCAGGGCACGAAGGTTCGATCCGGTGCCCGAGATGAGGACGACGAGCTTCAGCACCCCTCGAGCCTACCGGCTGCGCAGATGCGCACAGCGCGGGCCGCCGGCTGCTCAGACGCCCTCGACGCTCAGATCCCGCCGTCGATCGAGCGGAGGATCGGCAGCTCGTCGTCGGGCACCAGCACCTCGGTCTCTCGGTTGAGCGACTCGCCTCGGAAGAACGGCTTCGAATCGGCGAAGAACGACCACACGACCATCAGCACCGCACCGAGCGCGAGCGAGCCCACGCCCACGACGAAGACGCCGCCGACGCCCAGCAGGACCGTGTAACCGTAGTCGGGATCGAGCATGTCGATCGCCGAGTAGACGAAGGCACCGGTGAGCAGCACCGCGCCGACGAGCGGGAACACCAGCCGGTTCCAGAAGTTGCGCCACGACGTGAACAGGGTGGAGCGGAAGTACCAGACGCACGCGAACCCGGTGATCGCGTAGTAGAACGCGATCGCGAGGCCGAGCGAGAGCACCGTGTCCTGCAGGATGTTGTCGCTGATGAGCGTCATGCCGACGTAGAACACGATGGCCACGAACCCCATGAGCAGCGTCGAGAACGACGGCGTCTTGTATCGCGGATGCACCGTGGCGAACCGCCTCGGCAGCGCCTTGTAGACCGCCATCGCAAGGGTCCCGCGAGCGGTCGGGAGGATCGTCGTCTGCGTCGACGAGATCGCGGAGATCATCACGGCGACGACGAGCAGCCACGCCCATGGGCCGAACAGCGCATCCTTCAGCGCGAAGAAGACGTCGTCGGCGTTGCCCTCGTTGCCGAGCCCCGTTCCGGCATCGCCGAGGCCGGCGTACGACATCGCCGCGACGGTGACGCCGACGTACGTGACGAGCAGGATGAGCGTCGTGAGCACCGCTGCGCGGCCGGGGATGCGCTTCGGGTCGCGTGTCTCCTCGTTCAAGGCGAGGCAGGTGTCCCAGCCCCAGTAGATGAACAGCGCGAGCAGCACCGACTCGACGAAGGCGTCGAACGAGCCGAACGCGAACGGGTCGAACCAGCTGAGCTCGGGGGTCGTCGAGCCGGGGGCGGTGCCGTCGATGACGTGCCAGACGGCGAAGACCACGAAGAGCGCGAGCGCGAGGTACTGCACTCCGAGCAGCACGTTCTGCATGCGCTCGCCGATCTCGAGCCCGCGCCAACTGATCCAGCTCATCAGGGCGATGAAGACCACACCAGTGAGGGTCACGACGAACACGTTCTCGGCGAGGTCGGGCGCCACGAGCAGCCAGAAGTAGATGCCGCCGATCTGGGCGAGGTTCGCGAGCACGACGGTGCCCGCGACCGCCACGCCCCAGCCGCCCATCCACCCCACCCATGGGCCGAACGCCTTGGTGGCCCATGTGAACGTCGTGCCGCAGTCGGGCACCTCGTTGTTCAGTTCGCGATAGGCGAAGGCGATGAGCAGCATCGGGATGAAGGCGATGATGAATGCGATGGGCGCCTGTTCGCCGACGGTGAGCACGACGAAGCCGAGCGTCGCTGCGAGCGAGTAGACCGGCGCCGTGGAGGCGAGCCCGATGACGGTCGAGCCCCACAGGCCCAGCGTGCCCGTTGCGAGCCCCTTGCCTTCGCTTCGAGGGCGGACGAGATCGTTGGATGCCGACACTGATCCTCCTCGATCATGCGGACACGCGAAGAATAGCACCGGCGTGCGGAAGCCGGCATCCCTCGTGCGTCAGGGCGCCTGGGTCTCGAACGCCGTGCGCTCGAGGAGTTCGCCGCCCGCGTCGACGCCGCGCTCGCGCGTCCGCACCGAATAGGCGCCGACGACCGCGCCGATCCCGACCGTGAGCGCGGCCACTCCCGCCACTGCCCAGGGGTCGGGCCCGACCTCGGCGAGCCTGCCCGGCCCGACGGCGCCGCCCGACCACCACGCGAGCAGTCCGAGCACGAGTCCGGCCACCGCGCCGGACCCGACGCCGATCAGGGCGGGGAACCACCAAGCGGTGCGCACGTCGTGACGACCGCCTCCCGTGTTCCACGCCGTGCCGACGAGCCAGGCGCCGAGGAAGCCGAGCAGCACCGGTACCACGAGCCAGATCGCGCCGAACGGCTGCGACTCGTTCGGCAGCGCTCCGAGCAGCGGGATGCCGGGCACCGGTCCGAGCAGTGTGCCCGTCGGAGCGACGGAGGATCCGGCGCCGATCGCGAATCCGGGGCCGAGGAGCCACGCCGCGCCCCAGATGACGAGGTTCGGGATGAGCGAGAGCTCGGCGACGGTCAGGGCGATGCCCCCGTCGATTCCGCTCCCGAGCGACTGGTAGAGCCCCGCGATCGTCGCGTAGTCGACCGCGATGAGCGCCGCGACGAGCACGCCGGCGACGGCGAGGAGCCCGAACGCCGCACCGGCGCCGATGCGCACCACGATGCGCGCGGTGTCGACCAGCACCGGGGGCAGCTCGGCCACCCGGCGGCGCACGAAGCCGCCCGCGGCATCCGTCATCGGATCGTCGCGAAGGGACTCGACGACCGCCCCGATCACGACGCCGACGGCCATCACGAACGCCGGGAGCAGCGCCGCCTGCCAGAGCGAGGACCGCGCACCGTCGATGCCGGCCAGGGATGCCAGCGCGAATCCGACGACCGCGTAGACCGAGACGGCGGCGATGCCGCCCGTGAACGAATGCCCCTCTGCGGCCGACCGCCGCCCGATGCGACGGGCGAAGGCCACCGAGATGAGGGCGAAGCCGAGCAGCGCGATCGTGATCGGGAACGGGTCGCCTGCTCCCGGCAGGCCCGTCTGCTCCGCGGTCACGGGGGCGAGTTGCAGCACCAGGTCGACGCCGTGGCCGAGCAGCCACACGTCGGCGGCGGCGCGGAGGAACAGGGTCGCGTCGACCGCGAGGCCGAAGTGCACGGCCCACAGCAGCATGAGCGGCACGAGCGCGATGCCGAGGCCGATGAGGGCGGCGACGGATGCCTCGAGGCCGGCGAGCAGGGCGATCGTCGTGCGTCTCATTCCACCGGGAGCTTATCCCGCCGCGCGCCGCTCAGTCGGCAGGACGTGCGGAGTCGGGCCGACTCGGCGACTCGATGTCGACCTCGTCGACCACCGTCTCGACGGCCTCGCCGTCGGCACCGACCGTGACGAGCACCGCCTCGTCGACCTCGACGACCTCGCCGGCCTCGGCCGCCGATTCGTCACTCGCGCCCTCCACCTCGGATTCCGGTCGCCGGAGGAGCTCGACGATGAGCAGTGCCAGGAGCGCGAGCAGCACGGTCCCGATGACGAAGCCCGTCGAGACGGGGCGCGAGAACAGCACGACGAGCGAGGCGACGACGGCGATCGCGATGTAGGCGATGACGCGCCAGCGATCGAGCCAGATGCCGAATCGGCCCGTCGTGACGCCGTGCGACGCCGCTGCCCTGCGCACTGCCGAGAACCCCGACTCGGCGAATCCGCGGAGTGCCCGTGCCGGGCGCCACGGGCCCGAGAACCAGGCCACGACGGCCACGAGGATGCCGAGCACGAGGAGGGCGACGACGGTCGACATCATGATCTCGATGAGCCCCGAGTAGATCGCCTCAGCCGCGTTCGCCGGCATGACCTCGGGGCTCACCGCTCCGACGAAGTACCAGCGCCCGATGCCGACACCGCTCGCGAGGAGCGCCATCGAGAGGGCGAAGCCGCCCGCCGTCCAGACGAGCGCCCTGATGCGGTTCCGGGCGATGACGACGCCGATGACGAGGAACGCGAGCATGATCCACGGCAGCCAGGTGCCGACGCCGACGGCGAGCGCGTAGACGGTCTGGATGAGCGCGAAGGCGTCGTCCTGCGCGATGACCACGCTCCGGTCCACCGCGGGGATCGCCTGCGCGAATCCGACCCCCTGGTCGATGAGGCGCTGCTTCACCGATTCGACGATGGGTCCGAGCTGCACCGAGATCGTGCCGTCGCTGCCGACCGCGAGCGCGGCGTCGGGGTCGCCCTCCATCGCGGCGACGAACTGCGTGTGCGTGATGCGCAAGGTGTTCGCCCAGATGTCGGCGAATGCGGGAGAGGTGATCAACCGGTCGACGACGTCGGAGACGAGCGATTGGATCCCCTGCGTCGCCGGACCCTCGAGCAGTCCGAGCGCCGCATCGGCCTTCGGCGGCAGTCCGAGCGAGCGGACGCCGTCGAACACGTCGGAGGTCAGCGCGGGGATGTCGACCTGCTCCTCGATCGCGGCCGTCACCTCGTCACCGAGGTAGGCCTGGACGGCCGGCTGCTCGATGATGGGCGCGAAGGTCGCCACGAAGCGATTGGTGTCGGCGAGCTCGAGGCGGGCCCACGCGGTGATCACGGCGACCGGTGCGAGCAGGAGGCCGACGACGATGAGCACGACGGCCGTGAGGCTCCGCCCCCAGCGGCGCCTGGTCTTCGGTGCAGCGGATGCCGCGGCATCCGCCACGCCCTGCTCGAGGCCCGCGCGAAGCGCTGCGTTCTCGGACTCGAGCGCGGCGATCCGCGCCTCGAGCTGGTCGTCATCGATCTTGGCCATGAGGCACCCCTGCCACGACCCTAGCGCGCGTCGCGCCCGCGCACACCGGTCTCGGGCCGATGGATGCCCGTGTCGTGCGGCTCAGTGGATGAGGGCCTTCGCCACGATCAGGGCGATGCCGAAGCCGGCGGTGGTGATCGACCCGAGCACCTGGATCGGCCACGGCGCACCACGTCGATGGAACGCGATGAACCCCAGCACCGCGAGCACCACGACGCCCGCCCAGAGCGCCGTCCAGATGGCGACGTCGTCGGGGATCGCCCGGGTCGCGCCGAGCAGCAGGATGACGAGCGGGATCGTCGCCGAGAGCAGGAGCCCGCGAGAGCGCAGCAACGCGATCCCGAACGACTCCTTCAGCCCGACGACCCGGTCGTGGTCGAGTCCGTGGTGGGCGACGGTGCCCGCGTACACGTGCGCCGCCCAGAAGACCACGACGGTCACCGCGACGCTCCAGAACACGCGCCACGAGCTCTCGCCGTGTCCGCCGGAGGCGACGATCATGCCCGACACGAGCAGCACGCCGTAGACCGACTCCTCGGTCACGAAGGTGGCCCGCACGATCCGGTGAGCCTGGCTCAGGCCCTTCGCCGACGACTGCTGCTCGCTCATCCCTCCACTCTGGCACGAGTCCCGCAGACGCGGAACGGCCCCGCAGGCGATGCCTGCGGGGCCGTTCGACGAGATTCGCGCCTACAGCGCGGCGTAGACCTCGCGCAGCAGCTGCGCGGTCTCGGACGGCGTCTTGCCGACCTTGACGCCGGCGGCCTCGAGGGCCTCCTTCTTCGCCTGCGCGGTGCCCGCCGAACCCGAGACGATGGCGCCGGCGTGGCCCATGGTCTTGCCCTCGGGGGCGGTGAAGCCCGCGACGTAGCCGACGACCGGCTTCGTGACGTTCGCCTTGATGAAGTCGGCCGCGCGCTCCTCCGCGTCGCCGCCGATCTCGCCGATCATCACGATCGCCTTGGTCTCGGGGTCGGCCTCGAACGCTGCGAGGGCGTCGATGTGCGTCGTGCCGATGATCGGGTCGCCGCCGATGCCGATGGCGGTCGAGAAGCCCAGGTCGCGCAGCTCGTACATCATCTGGTACGTGAGCGTGCCCGACTTCGAGACGAGGCCGATCGGGCCCTTGCCCGTGATGTTCGCCGGGGTGATGCCGACGAGCGCCTCGCCGGGGCTGATGATGCCGGGGCAGTTCGGGCCGATGATGCGCGTCGCGTCGCCCTTCTCCTTCGCGTACGCCCAGAACTCCGCGGAGTCCTGCACGGGCACGCCCTCGGTGATGATCACGAGGAGCGGGATCGACGCGTCGATGGCCTCGACCACGGCGTCCTTCGTGAAGGCCGGCGGGACGAAGGCGATGGAGACATCCGCCCCCGTCTCGGCCATCGCCTCGGCGACCGACGCGAACACCGGCAGCTCGACCGGGTTGCCTGCTGCGTCGTTGTGCAGCACCGTGGTGCCGGCCTTGCGCGCGTTGACGCCGCCGACCACCTGGGTGCCCGCCGCGAGCATGCGCGCAGTGTGCTTCGAGCCCTCGCCACCGGTGATGCCCTGGACGATGACCTTGGAGTCCTTGTTGAGGAAGATCGTCATTTCTTGTGCGCCCCTTACGCGTTCGCCAGCTCGGCGGCCTTGTCGGCGCCCTGGTCCATGTTCTCGGCGAGGGTGACGAGCGGGTGCGCGGCCTCCTCGAGGATGCGACGGCCCTCGACGACGTTGTTGCCGTCGAGGCGCACGACGAGGGGCTTGTTCGCGGCCGAGCCGAGCTCGGCGAGCGCGCCCACGATGCCCTTGGCGACCTGGTCGCACGCCGTGATGCCGCCGAAGACGTTCACGAACACGCTCTTGACCTGCGGGTCGCCGAGGATGATGCCGAGGCCGTTGGCCATGACCTCGGCGGAGGCTCCGCCGCCGATGTCGAGGAAGTTGGCGGGCTTGACGCCGCCGTGGTTCTCGCCCGCGTACGCGACGACGTCGAGCGTCGACATGACGAGGCCCGCGCCGTTGCCGATGATGCCGACCTCGCCGTCGAGCTTGACGTAGTTGAGGTCGAGCTCCTTGGCTGCGGCCTCGAGCGGGTCGGCGGCGTCCTTGTCTTCGAGGAGCGCGTGGTTCGCGTGACGGAACTCGGCGTTCTCGTCGAGCGTGACCTTGCCGTCGAGGGCGATGACGTTGCCGTCTTCGTCGAGGATCAGCGGGTTGACCTCGACGAGCGTCGCGTCTTCGCCCTTGTAGACCTCGTAGAGCTTCACGAACACGTCGGCGACCTTGTCGACGAGCTCGGCCGGGAAGTTCGCGGCGACCGCGATCTCGCGGGCCTTCGCGGCGTCGATGCCGGCGATCGGGTCGACCTCGATGCGCGCGAGCGCCTCGGGCTTCTCGACGGCGAGCTGCTCGATCTCCATGCCGCCCTCGACGCTCGTGAGCGAGAGGTAGGAGCGGTTGGCCCGGTCGAGCAGCACCGAGAAGTAGAACTCCTGCGCGATGCGTGCGCCGCCGGCGACCATGACGCGCTTGACGACGTGGCCCTTGATGTCGAGGCCGAGGATCGCCTGCGCGGCCGCGTACGCCTCGTCGGGGTTCTTCGCGACCTTGACGCCGCCGGCCTTGCCGCGGCCGCCCGTCTTCACCTGGGCCTTGACGACCACGACGCCGCCGAGCTTCTCGGCGGCCGCGCGCACCTCATCGGCGGTGTCGGCGACGATGCCCGGGAGCACGGGGACCCCGTACTGCTCGAACAGGTCTCTGGCCTGGTACTCGTAAAGATCCACGCTCTACTTCCAATCGATCCGCACGCGCGAGAGCGCACAGGGGCTGGTGGGTGTCGGCCCGACCCGCCGAAGAATCTCGACGTCAAGATAAGTTGGGCCAAGTTCCATGCTACTCCTCCCGTTCCGCGCGACCGAACCGGCGCCTACGTGGGAGGCGGGCCGAGGTGCGGGAACTCCTCGAGGGAGAACACGAAGTCGACCGGCACCTCGAAGTACCGGGCGATGCGAAGGGCGAGGTGCAGGCTCGGGTTGAACTCTCCCCGCTCGAGGTATCCGATCGTCTGGTAGTGCACGCCGAGCGCCTCGGCGAGTTCGCGACGTGAGACGCGCCGATCGGCCCTGAGCATCGCGACCCGGTTGTGCACCTGCTCCGAGCGGCCCTGGTCGCGACCGGCAGCCGCGCTCATGCGCGCTGCAGGGCGGCCTGGCGCCGGGCCTCGATGCCCGCGACGGTCTCGCGCCTCGCCACGCGCCTGATGAGCACGGGGGAGATCAGCAGACCCGCGATCGCCCAGGCCGTGACGACCGCGAAGGCGAGCGGAAGACGCCACGAGCCGCCGATCTCGAGGCTCGCGAAGTCGTCGGGAAGGACCGCGCTGCGGAGGCCGAGGCCGACCCAGTAGAGCGGTGTGGCCTGGCCGACGACCTGTGCCCACTGCGGCATCGTGGCGAGCGGCTGGATGAGTCCGGAGAACCAGGCGAGCGCGCCCACGACGACGAACCCCCATCCGCCGACCATGCGGGGATTGCGGAACACCGCCCCCAGCGCGAAGCCGAGCGTCGTCATCGCGACGAACCCGACGACGAGCATTCCGGCGATGACGGCGACGTCGGCCCAGTCGAGCCCCAGGCTCGCACCGAGCAGGATCGCGGCGGCGACGAGCGTGATGACGACGTTCGTCAGGAACTCGGCCAGCGTCTTCGCGGTGATCCCGGTCACGTACGCCAGCACGCCCGTGGGCAGCGACCGCGCTCGGAGGAGGGTGCCGTCCTCGCGCTCGGTCGAGACCACCGCCGCCACGCCGTAGCACGCGACGAAGACGAGCTGGATGGTCAGGATGCTCGCGACGATGAACGAGGCGGCCGGGAGGCCCGGCACGATCTCGGCGTCGCGGTTCAACCACAGCACGACGACCACGATGACGACGCCGACCGCGATGTACGACGCCTCGCTGGGCGTGCGGAGCGAGATGCCGAACTCGGTGAGCCCCCTGCGGATGCCGGCGCGGACCGCCGTCGCGGTCGTGCTCACGATTCCGTTCCCCGCTCGCCGACCGCCACTCCGACCGGATCGGCGGCCTCCCGTCTCGCGACCATGGCGAGGTACGTCTCTTCGAGCGTCTGCGACCTGACCTGCAGTTCGGTGATCTCGATGCCCGGCCGCGCGAGCAGCTCTCGGACGAAGGGCACGGGGTCGGCCGCGCTGTGCACCTGGAACACGCCGTCCTCGCGCCAGGTGACCTCGCTCGCCCCGGCGACGGCGGAGGCCAGCTCGACGGCACTCCCGTTCGCGACGATGCGACCGCCGTCGAGGATGAGGATGCGGTCGGCGACCTTCTCGGCTTCGGCGAGGTCGTGGGTCGTGAGCAGCACCGTCGTGCGATCGAAGTCGCTCAGGCGATGGATGAGCTCGTGGAACTCGTGCCGGGCGATCGGATCGAAGCCGGTCGTGGGCTCGTCGAGGACGAGCAGTTCCGGGCGTCCGGCCAGGCCGATGGCGACGTCGAGACGCCGTCGCTGGCCGCCCGAGAGCGAGCGGACACGGGCGTTGCGGTGGTCGGCGAGCCCGACCATCTCGAGCAGTTCCTCGACCTCGTACGGGGCTGGACGGCCATCGCGGACGAAGGGCAGGTACAGCGAGCGGAACTGGCGCAGGAGTTCGCCGACCGGCCACCGGCCGTGGTCGCGCCAGGACTGGAGCACCACGCCGACGCGTGCCCGCCATGCCTCGCCGGCATGCATGGGATCTTCACCGAAGACGAGGACCGTGCCGTCGTCTCGCGCACGGAATCCCTCGAGCACCTCGATGGTCGTCGTCTTGCCGGCGCCGTTCGGGCCGAGCAGCGCGACGACCTCGCCGCGGCGCACCTCGAGATCGACGCCGTCGAGCACGGCGTTCGATCCGTACTGCATTCGCAGGTCGCGCACTTCGACGACCAGATCGACGGATGCCACGTGATCACCTCTTCCCACCGCGGAAGGCGTATGAAATGTAGTAGAGATACTACATTCGGGCAAATGAGTGCGTCAAGGAGTTCGTGCCTCGCCGTGCGGTCGTTCGCATGTCCGGCGGTGCGCGCAGCGGTCAGCCGATGCGGCCGAGCGCGGCGGCGGCGTAGAAGACCGCAGCGATCGTCTCGCCGTCGGTGATCTCCCCTGCGGCCACCATGCCGACGACCTCGGCGAAGGGCACCGCCCGCACCGAGCTGATGCCCTCTTCCGCCTGCGAACCGGCGACGGATGCCACGTGGCGCAGGCCCGTCGCGAGGTACACCGTCTCGGCAGCGCGGCAGATGCCGTTGAGGGCGTTCATGCGGCCGATCGCGCGCCACTCGGCCGCCTCGTGCCCCGTCTCCTCGAGCAGCTCCCGCTGTGCGGCGACGAGCGGGTCCTCGCCGTCGGTGCCGCCGGCGGGCACCTCGATCGAGGTGCCGACGGTGTGCCGATCGATCGTGACGAGCAGCACCTCGTCGTCGTCGGTCATCGCGACGACGAAGACGGCGTCGTTGCGGAGCTCGACGACGCCGTAGATGCCATCGGTGCCATCGGGGCGCACGACATCGTCTTCGGTCACGGTGATCCACCGGTTCTCGTACACGGTGCGGCGTTCGCGCGTGGGCCAGGTCATGATCGCTCCTCGGGTGGGATGGACGGGGTGGCCATCGTCGGCGGCGGCATCGGCACGTACTCGACGAACCGACGGGCGAGCAGCACCGCGCCGACAGCGAACGCCGCGCCGACGACGGTCTCGATGAGCCGATCGCCGAGCAGCACCGGAATCGGCGTCGGCGCAGCGAGGTGCGCGACCGTCAGGGCGAGCGGCGTGACGAAGACGAGCGCGGCGCCGTAGTGGCGGCCGACGAGGATCTCGGCGGCGAACTGGCAGACCGCGATCACCGCGACGAGCGCCCAGATCGGCGGCTCGGGCCACAGCACGAGTGCGGTGACGCCGACGCCCGCGGCCGTGCCGACGACGCGGTGCCAGGCGCGTTGCACGGTGTGAGCGGCTCGTGCCGGCGGAATCACGGCGACCGCACTGACCACCGCCCAGTACGGGTGGCCGATGCCGAACGCGATGGCGACTCCCCCGGCCGCGAGCGCCGCGAGCACGTTCTGCGCGATGTTCAGCCAGACCCGTGCGTCGGCGTACGCTCGCGCTCGCACGGGCGCCTGCCGCGGCAGTGCCTTGAAGATCGCCTGCTCGCGCGTGCGCACCGCACGGCGGAGCAACCACCCCGACATCGCGAGCAGCCACGCGAACGCGACCGCGGCCGCCGCGACGCCCCACCGGAGCCACCCGCTGCCGTCGTCGACGGGTTGGGCAGCGCAGACGAGCACCGCGAAGACCGCGAACAGCGGGCCCGACGGCGTGACGCCGAGCGTGTTGTAGACGAGGATCACGACCGCGACCACGAGCGCCAGCACCCCGGCCTCGACGATCAGCGGGGCATGCACGACGGAGAGCAGGATGCCGACGCCGATCGCGCCGAACTGCACCGCACCGGCGGCCGTGACCGTGCGCAGTCTCGTGCGATACGGCTCGCTCCGGCCGAAGATCGCCGTCATGCCGCCGAACGCCGCGTAGGCCGCGAGGTCGACTCGGCCCAGCACGACGAGCACCGTGAGCGGCACGACTGCGGCGAGTGCGGCCCGCAGCGCCACTTCGAGGTCGAGCGCTCGCAAGGATCGGAGGCGCGCGACGAGGCCCTCCGGTCGCGGTGCGCCCTGCGGTCGGGCCATCGCTAGAGCTTCTCGATGGGCGCGATCTTGATGAGGAGCTTCTTCTGGCCTGCGGTGTCGAAGCTGACGTGCGCGATGCGTTTCGTGCCCTCGCCCGTGACCTGGGTGACCTTGCCCTCGCCGAAGTCGGTGTGACGGATTCGGTCGCCGGCCGCGAGCGTGAGGTCGCCGTTGTCGCGCACCGTGCCGGTGACGCGATTTGCCCACTCGGTCTTGGGCTTGTCGGAGCGGGTGACGCTGAACCGCTCGAGGTCGCGATCGCGCGTGCCCCATGCGCCACCGGGCGCACCGCGACGGGCGTTCAACGCGCGGGGCTGCGTGCCGCCGCGAGAGGTCGCCATGCCCGGCGACTGGCGCCAGTCGATGAGGCCCTCGGGGATCTCCTGCAAGTAGCGCGACGGCATCGCCACGGCCACCTCGCCGAACTGCGCGCGGCTCATCGCGAGCGAGAGGTAGAGACGCTTGCGGGCGCGGGTGATGCCGACGTAGAAGAGCCGGCGCTCCTCGGCCGGGCCGCCGGGCTCGGAGGCCGACATCTGGTGCGGCAGCAGCCCCTCCTCGATGCCGGTGAGGAAGACGGCGTGGTACTCGAGGCCCTTGGCCGTGTGCAGCGTCATGAGCGAGACGGTGCCGGATGCATCGTCGAGCTCGTCGGCCGCCGCCACGAGCGAGACCTGCGTGAGGAAGTCGACGAGCGTCGCGCCGGGGTTCTCGCGATCGAAGTCGCGGGTCTGAGCGACGAGCTCCTCGACGTTCTCTGCGCGGGTCTCGTCTTGCGGGTCGCGGCTGTTGCGGAGCGCGTCGAGCAGGCCCGAGCGCTCGACGAGGAACACCAGCACGTCGGAGACCTTCGCGGCCCCCACGTTGGTGCCGGCCGCGAGGCCCTCGGCCGAGGGCACGAGCATCGCCGCCGCCTCGTCGAGCACGTTCGCGAGCGCCGAGATCGCGCCCGTCACCTTGGGGCCGAGACCGAGCCCGTCGGCGGCGCGCATCGCCTGCCGGAAGGTGAGTTCGTTCTGCTCGGCGAACGAGGCGAGCGCCGTCTCGGTGGCCGGGCCGATGCCGCGTTTGGGCGTGTTCAGGATGCGTCGGAGCGCGAGCTCGTCGACGGGGTTCGCGACCGCGATGAGGTAGGCCATCGCGTCCTTGATCTCGGCGCGCTCGTAGAACTTCGTGCCGCCGACGACGCGGTACGGCAATGCCGAGCGCACGAAGATCTCCTCCAGTGCGCGGGTCTGCGCGTTGGTGCGGTAGAAGACGGCGATGTCGCGATACGCGACGCCCGCGCGGTGCAGCGATTCGATCTCGTCGGCGATGAACTGCGCCTCGTCGTGGGCGGTGTAGCCCGTGTAGCCGATGATCTTGTCGCCATCGCCGTCGGCCGTCCAGAGTTTCTTCTCTTTGCGGTCGAAGTTGTTCGAGATGACCGCGTTCGCAGCGGAGAGGATGTTCTGGGTCGAGCGGTAGTTCTGCTCGAGGAGCACGACCTTCGCGCCCGGGAAGTCGCGCTCGAACTCGGAGATGTTGCGGATGTCGGCGCCGCGGAACGCGTAGATCGACTGGTCGGAGTCGCCGACGACCGTGAGGCTCGCGCCGGGGATCGCCCCGGAGGCATCCGTCAGCCCCCGCACGAGGATGCCGTGCTCGTCGAGCTCCTCGACGACCTCGCGCGGCACCGCCCGCGTCAACTCGTGGATGAGCGAGTACTGGGCGTGGTTCGTGTCTTGGTACTCGTCGACGAGGATGTGCCGGAAGCGGCGCTGGTAGAGCGCCGCGACCTTCGGGAAGGCGCGGAAGAGGTAGACCGTCTCGGCGATGAGGTCGTCGAAGTCGAGCGCGCTCGCCGCTCGGAGCCGCCGCGTGTACTGGCGGAAGATCTCGAGGAACATGACCTCTTGCGGGTCGTTCATGTTCGCGTTGCGCGCGTGCGTCTCGACGTCGGCGAGCTCGTTCTTCAGCTTCGAGATCTTCGCCTGCGCGCTCGCGGGCGTGAAGCCCATGGTGTCGGCGTCGAGCTCCTTGATGATGCGCTTGAGGATCGTGCGCTGGTCGGCGGAGTCGTAGATCGTGAAGGTCGACGAGAGCCCGATCGACTCGGCCTCGCGGCGGAGGATGCGCACGCACGCGGAGTGGAACGTCGAGATCCACATGCCGGAGGCGCTCTCGCCGAGCAGCGCCTGGACGCGCTCGCGCATCTCGGCGGCGGCCTTGTTGGTGAAGGTGATCGCGAGGATCTGGCTCGGCCACGCCTCACGGCTCTCGATGAGGCTCGCGATGCGATGCGTGAGCACGCGCGTCTTGCCCGAGCCCGCACCCGCGACGATGAGGAGCGCGGGGCCGCGGTACTCGACCGCCTCGCGCTGCTCGGGGTTCAGCCCATCGGTCAGTCGGGAGCCGCCGGTGCCGGCAGGGTCGGTGCCCGCATCGACGGCGAGGGGCGCCTCGCGCCAGCCGGCCGGGTCGTCGGGGTCGAGGATCAGCGTCATATCCCTTCAAGTCTAGGCGCGACATCCGACACTCGTCTCGAGGCCGCGAACGGGCGAAGCGCCCGCTTCCGATCATCGATCTCGACGGAAACGCGACGGCGAACGCAGAATGTCGTAACATTTGCGCACCCCCAGCGAAGGACGACGATGACCGAGCGCTCCGAGACGACCCCTGCCCGCACCACCGCCCCCTGGCGATACGCCATCGGCATGTTCGGCACCTCGATCCCGATCAACATGATCAAGGGCTCGATGATCCTGTACTACGTCGACATCCTCGGGCTCGACGTGCGCGTGTACGCGGGAGTCATGATCGTGTACGCCGTCATCGACGCCGTCGACAATCCGGTGCTCGGCTTCCTCTCCGATCGCACCCGGACCCGCTGGGGACGACGCCGGCCGTGGCTCGTCGTCGGCGCCCCGCTCCTCGCCGCGAGCATGATCGCCTTCTTCTCCGCTCCCGATTCGCTCGAGGGCCTCGGACTCGTGCTCTGGTTCGCGATCTTCGCGATCCTCTGCGAGGCGTTCGACTCGATGCTCAACGCCAACTACGGCGCACTGCTGCCCGAGCTCTTCCCGCGGGAGCGGAAGCGGGCGGTCGCGAACTCGCTGCGTCAGGGATTCCAGCTCGTGGCCCTCGTCATCTCGCTCGCGGTGACGCCGCTGCTCACCACCTCGGCGTTCGGCACCGAGGACACCACGGTCGGCTTCACGACGACGGCGATCATCTACGGCGCGATCGCCACGGCGGTCATCCTGTTCATGGCGTTCAGCGCGAAGGAGAACCCCCGCTACGCGGAGGGTGCACGGCCGCGCTTCCTCCCGACGCTCCTCACCATCATCCGCAACCCGAAGTTCTGGTCGATCGGCGTCGCGGGCGCCTGCTACGCGAGCGCCATGGCCCTCGTGCTCGCGGGGCTCCAGCTCTACGTGCGCTACTCCCTCGGCCTCCCCGTCGCGAACGCGCTCTACCTGCAGGCCACCGTCATCCTCTGCTCGGCTGCCGGACTCGTCGTCTGGACCCGCGTGATCCGGAGCAGGGGCGCGGCGTTCACCTGGCGACTCGCCTTCGTGATCCTCGCGCTCAGCTTCGTCCCGCTCTTCTTCGCGAACGACCTCGTCACCGCCCTGCTCGCCGGGCTCCTCGTCGGCATCGGCTACTCGGGCATGCTCGCCACGAACGACCTGATCGTGGCGCGCGTGCTCGACGACGACGCCCGACGGCACGGCCAGCACCGCGAGGGCCTCTTCCTCTCGGCGTTCGGCTTCTTCGGCCGCCTGAACGGCATCATCACCGGCCTCGCGCTCGCCTCGCTCGGCATCTTCTTCGGCTACAACTCCGGCGACGACCCCGGCGGGCAACCGGATGTCGCGTTCCGCATCTACCTCTGCGTGTACCCGTTCATCCTGTGCACGATCGGGGCCGTGCTCGCCCGATTCATCCGCGTTCCCGATGGCCTCTCCGAGGCGGAGGCCGACGGCGGCATGACGCTCGCCGCCGTGCGCAGCACCGCGGCCGACGACGAGACCACGCAATGAGTCGTCGGCTGGTGCTCACGGCCGACGACCTCGGCCGCGAGGCGGGCACCTCGCTCGAGATCGCACGCCTCGCCGCCGACGGCGCGATCACGGCGTCCACGGTCATCGTCGTCGCGCCCGGCGCCGAGGCCGCGGCGACCGCCGTCGCCCGTGCCGGCATCGTGCCGCGCCTGCACGCGACCCTCTCGAGCGAGGGCGGACTCCCGGCCTGGCGGCCGGTGCGAGCCGCGGCCTCGCTCGTCTCCGCCGACGGCATGCTCCCGTTCGATCCCGCCGAGGTGAAGGCGCGGGCGGATGCCGCCGACGTCGCCGCCGAACTCGACGCGCAATTGCAGCGCCTCACGAGTTGGGGCATCCGCCCCCTCGCCCTCGACTCGCACGCCGGCACCCTCTACGGCCTCAGTGGGCGCCCGTTCATCGCCGAGGCGCTCGAGCTCGCGGCACGCCACGGCCTGGGGTTCCGGCTCCCCCGGGATCCGGCGCTCTACCTCGGCGGCGCCCTCCCCGTCGAGGTCGCGTCGATCCACGCGACGGGCGTCGCCGCCGCGGACGCGGCCGGCGTGCCGATTCCCGCCGCGATCGCCACGAACCGGACACCGGCCGCACAGCTCGGGAGCTACGCGTCGCTCCGCGACGGGTACCTCCGCCTCCTCGGAGCGCTCCCCGAGGGCACGAGCGAGATCTTCATGCACCCGGCGCCCGAGCACGCGGTCTCCGGCCCCGACGGGATCCTCCGCGCCTGGGAGCTCGAACTGCTCCGAGACGAGCGGTTCCGGGCGGCGATCGAGACGGAGGGCATCGAACTCGTCGACGTGTGGTGAGGCGACCGGGCGGGCTCCCTCAGGAGACCGGGGTCGCCCGACGCACCTCGACCCCGAGGTCGGGATGGTCGAGGAAGACGCCGTCGACGCCCATGGCGATGATCTCCGCGAACTCCCCGGCCCAGTCGCCGAACGCGGCCCGCACGGTGCCGCGCCGGAACCGGCCGGCGAGGAAGCTGTTCTCGGGGCGGAGGGTCCAGGTGTAGATCTCGAGGTCGGCCGCGTGCGCCGCGTCGACGAGCTCGGCGCCCGAGAGCGGGGCGCCGGCGGCATCCGCCCGTTTCGTCTTCGCGCCGCCGACGAGGCGCGCCTTGCCGACGCTCACGCCGTCGAAGCGGCCGGCGAGCCGGAGCAGCCCCGCCTCGGTCACGAAGGAGTCGTACGCGGGCGCGCTCCGGCCCTGCTCGAGCACGAGATCCCATGGGGCGCCGGAGCCCTCGATGAGGAAGACGCGCTTGCCCCGGATGCCGCGAGCCGCGAGCCGATCGAGCAGCGTCGGCTCGAACGCCTCCATGATGAGCCGTTCATCGCCGCGCCCCCACCCGGCCGCGTCGAGCTCTGCCTGGAACAGCTCGTCGAGCGGCAGCCCGAGCGCGTCGAAGTGCGCGGCGTGCTTGAACTCGGCCACCATGCGCAGCATCCGCCGCTGCTCGTCGGACGCGACGTCGATGATCTCGAAGAGCTCCCGCAGCCTGATGATCGGGAACCGGTCGTCGAAGCTCGCGCTCGACTGACGCAGGGCGCCGAGGCGTTCGCGCGCCCGCAGCGTCGCGAGCTCCGCCCACGTGAAGTCCTCGGTGAACCAGCCGGTGAGGGCGGTGCCGTCGATCTCGCGCGTCGTGCGGCGGCCCGCGAACTCGGGTCGGTCCGCGACATCCGTCGTTCCCGAGATCTCGTTCTCGTGGCGGAGCACCAGCACGCCGTCGCGCGTCGCGACGATGTCGGGTTCGACGGCGTCGGCGCCGAGTGCGAACGCGAGTTCGTAGGCCGAGCGGGTGTGCTCGGGCCGGTACCCGGGTGCACCGCGGTGCCCGATCACGAGCGGGCGCGGAGCGTCGTGGTGCTGCATGCGCCCAGCGTAGCCAGCGCCGGGCATGCCGAGCGGGGAATGTCGCGGAAACTCAAGGCGTTGTCACGGACAACTCGGGTAGGTTGGTAGTCAAGCGGATGCCGTGCATGGCCGCCGCCCGTCCCCCGAACACAGCCGAAAGCAGAGGAAACCCATGGCTCTCGACAACCCCGCATTCTCGCGGAACTCCGCGTTCTCCGCGCAGGGGGGCGTGGCCGCAGCGCAAGACATCTCGGCCCAGCAGCTGCAGGACATGTACAACCAGCCTGCGACGCCGCCCGCCGGTGAGACGATGGCGGTCGAGACGACCATCCAGAAGTCGGCCCTCGCGTTCGGCCTGCTCGTCGTCGGTGCAGCCCTCGGCTGGGTCACGACCGAGTCGATGCCCTTCCTCTGGATCGGCGCCGGCATCGTGGGCTTCGTGCTGGCACTCGTCAACATCTTCAAGAAGGAGCCGTCGCCGGCCCTCGTGCTCGCCTATTCGGCCGCACAGGGCGTCTTCGTCGGCGGCATCTCCGCCTGGTACGAGGCGATGAACCCCGGCATCGTGGCGCAGGCCGTCATCGCGACGCTCGTCGTCGTGGGCGTGACGCTCGCGCTCTTCGCCTCGGGCAAGATCCGCGCTTCGAAGAAGGCGACGAAGGTCTTCCTCATCGCGATGATCGGCTATGCCGTCTTCTCGCTTGTGAACCTCGGCATCATGATCTTCGGCGGCGCCGACGGAAACCCGTGGGGCCTGCGCGGCAGCTTCGAGATCATGGGCATCCCCCTCGGCGTGATCCTCGGCGTCTTCGTCGTCATCATGGCGGCGTACTCGCTGGTGCTCGACTTCGACTTCATCCAGCAGGGCGTGCGTAACCGCGCCCCGAAGAAGTACGAGTGGTCGGGCGTGTTCGGCATCATGGTCACGGTCATCTGGCTGTACCTCGAGATCCTGCGCATGCTCGCGATTGCGCAGTCGAGCGACTGACCTTCGTCGACACTCGAACATCGAACGGCCGCCCCCGGGCGGCCGTTCGTGGTTTCGGGAGGCGGCGGCCGGCCTCAGATTCCGAGCGTCGCGACCGACGCCGTGATCGCATCGGCCGAGGCTCGGAGCAGCAGCTCCTCCTCGGTCGAGAACGGCGTCTCGGCGACCGGCACCGCGCCGTCTCCGCCGACGACGCTCGGCAGCGAGAGCGCGACGCCGTCGAGGCCCCGGATGCCGCGGAGCACCGTCGAGACCGGCAGCACCGCCCGCTCGTCGCGGAGCACGGCTTCGACGATGCGCGCACCGGCGAGGCCGATGGCGTAGTTCGTGGCGCCCTTGCCTCGGATGACCGTGTACGCCGAGTCGCGCACCTCGTGCGCGATGTCGTCGAGCTCGCCCGCCGAGAACGGCTCGGCGCCGCGCCACTCGAGGATCGGCACCGGCCCGATGCGGGCGTTCGACCACAGCGGGAACTCGGTGTCGCCGTGCTCACCCACGATGTCGGCGTGCACGCTCGAGGTGGTGACCCCGGCTCGCCTGGCCAGCAGCCAGCGCAGGCGAGAGGTGTCGAGCACGGTGCCCGAGCCGAAGATGCGGTGCGGCGGCAGGCCGGTGATGCGCTGCGCGGCGACCGTGAGCACGTCGACGGGATTCGTGACGAGCACGATGGCCGCGTCGGGGGCCCGTTCGAGGAGCGCCGGCAGCAGGTTCTCGAGGATGCGGACGTTGGTGCCCGCGAGGTCGAGTCGCGATTGCCCCGGCTGCTGCTTCGCCCCCGCGGTCACGACGATGACGTGCGAGCCCTCGACCACGCCGAGGTCGGCTCCGCCGCTCACCGAGGAGCCCGTGAACTGCGTGCCGTGCGCGAGGTCGAGCACCTCGGCCTCGACCTTCTCGCGGGCGATGTCGTACAACGCGACCTCGCTCGCACTCCCGCGGATCAGCGCCGAGTACGCGAGGCTCGTGCCCACGCTCCCCGCACCGACGACGGTCAACTTCGAGTTCTCGACGACGCCCATATGCCCAGTCTGGCAGGGTGCACGCGGATGCGAGAAGGCCGGCACCCCCCAATGGGTGCCGGCCTCCTCAGCGGTCGAGCGGGAGCCGCACGGGCTCCCGACCCGGCCTCACTCCCACTCGATGGTGCCCGGCGGCTTCGACGTGACGTCGAGCACGACCCGGTTCACCTCGGGAACCTCGTTCGTGATGCGGTTGGAGATCTTCGCCAGCACGTCGTACGGCAGGCGCGTCCAATCGGCGGTCATCGCGTCCTCCGACGAGACGGGGCGCAGCACGATGGGGTGGCCGTAGGTGCGGCCGTCGCCCTGCACGCCCACCGAGCGCACGTCGGCGAGCAGCACGACGGGGCACTGCCAGATCTCCTGGTCGAGGCCGGCCGCGCTCAGCTCCTCGCGGGCGATCGCGTCGGCCTCGCGCAGCAGGTCGAGCCGCTCGCGGGTGACCTCTCCGACGATGCGGATTCCGAGCCCGGGGCCGGGGAACGGCTGGCGGCCGACGATCGCCTCGGGCAGTCCGAGCTCGCGGCCGATCGCACGCACCTCGTCCTTGAAGAGGGTGCGCAGCGGCTCGACGAGTTCGAACTGCAGGTCTTCGGGGAGGCCGCCGACGTTGTGGTGGCTCTTGATGTTCGCCGTGCCCGTGCCTCCGCCCGACTCGACGACGTCGGGGTAGAGCGTGCCCTGCACGAGGAACTTGATCGGCTCGCCGGCTGCGGCGGCCTCGGCGATGAGGTCGCGCTCGGCCTGCTCGAACGCGCGGATGAACTCGCGCCCGATGATCTTGCGCTTCTGCTCGGGGTCGCTGACGCCCGCCAGCGCGTCGAGGAAGGTGTCTTCGGCGTCGATCGTGATGAGCCGCACGCCCGTCGCTGCGACGTAGTCCTGCTGCACCTGCTCGCGCTCGCCCTTGCGGAGCAGCCCGTGGTCGACGAACACGGCCGTGAGCTGGTCGCCGACGGCCTCCTGCACGAGCGCGGTGGAGACGGCGGAGTCGACGCCGCCCGACAGCGCGGAGATCACGCGCGCGGTGCCGACCTGCTCGCGGATGCGGGCGACCTGCTCGGCGATGACGTTGCCCGAGTTCCAGTCGGCCGGGATCCCGGCGGCGCGGTGCAGGAAGTTCTCGATGATGCGCTGGCCGAACTCCGAGTGCTTGACCTCGGGGTGCCACTGCACGCCGTAGAACTTCTTCTCGTCGTTGGCGAACGCGGCGACGGGCGTCGACGCGGTCGAGGCGAGCACCTCGAAGCCCTCGGGTGCGCGCGACACCGAGTCGCCGTGGCTCATCCACACGGTCTGGTCGGCGGGCTGCCCCTCGAGCAGTGCGTTGCCAGAGGCATCCGTCACCGTCGCGGCCGTCGCGCCGTACTCGCGCAGGCCGGTCTGCGCGACCTCGCCGCCGAGCTGCGTCGCCATCACCTGGAAGCCGTAGCAGATGCCGAGCGTCGGCACGCCGAGCTTCAGGATGCCCTCGTCGAGCGACGGGGCGCCCTCCTCGTAGACCGACGAGGGTCCGCCGGAGAGCACGATGCCGATCGGGTTCTTGGCGGCCACCTCGGCCGCGGTGATCGTGTGCGGCACGATCTCCGAGTAGACGGATGCCTCGCGCACGCGCCGGGCGATGAGCTGGGCGTACTGGGCGCCGAAATCGACGACGAGAACCGGACGCTGCTCGGTGGGCTGATCGGTCACTGCTGGGCCTCCAGGGTGTCGGACGTGTCAGGGGCGCCTGAGTCGGCGGCGCCCGAAGTCGTGGCGGCTGCGGCCTCCGCAGCCTCGCGGCGGTCGAGGTACTCGCGCACCTCGCGGCCGATGCGCGCCTCGAGGAAGAACGAGAGGAACGGCACGATGCCGCCGAGCGCGATGATGATGAAGCGGCTGAACGGCCAGCGCATGAGGCTCCAGAGCCGGAAGTCGCTGAAGAGGTAGACGACGTAGAACCAGCCGTGGGCGATGAGGATGCCGGTCGAGAGGTTCACGCCGGTGCCGGTCGACTCGAGGCCGGCGGCCGTCTCGATCACCGGGGTGAACGCGAGCACGCCCTGGTCGCCGAAGGCGTAGAGCTCCAGGTGGAAGACGTACTTCATGATCATCTCGGCGCACAGCAGCAGGAGCATGACACCGGTGATCACCGAAGCGACCTGGTAGAACTTCAGGGCCCCGCGAATGCGCGGCAGATCGGCGGATTTCGGCTCGAGGGGCATGAGACCAGTCTACGCGGCGTCGAGCGGGGAGAGTCCCGTGAGCATGCGGGCCAGCGTTTCCACGGCTGCGTCGATCTCACCCGGCGCGTCCGCGGCCGCCGCGTTGGCCACGGCGACCTCGTTGAGGGCGCCCGAGATCATCGTCGCGACGGTGCGCAGCCGGTGCGACGAGATGACTCCGGCCGCGGCCAGTTCCGCGACGCCCTCGTCGAGGAGGCCGGCACTCGTGTCGAGATCGCCGCTGCGCCAGTCGTCCCACCCGAGCACTGCAGGGCCGTCGACGAGGAGGATCCTGCGCACGCCGGGCGAGAGGCTCGCCTCGAGGAACGCGCGACAGCCGTCGAGGAACCCGGCGAGCGGATCGCCGGCGGCGGCTGCGGCGACCTCCACGGCGCGCGCCACCCGGGCCTGCGCCGCTTCGAGCACGGCGCGGAAGAGCGCCTGCTTGCTGCCGAAGTGGTGGTAGAGCGCGCCGCGGGTGAGCCCTGCCTCGGCGACGAGGTCTTCGAGCGCCACGCCGGCGTAGCCGCGCTCGGCGAACGCCTGCGTGGCGAGCTCGAGGATGACCGCGCGCGTCCGCTCCCGCTGCTCCGCCTTCGTGGCCATGAGTCCTCCAACCCCGACGATGCCGGCTCGACCATTGACATACACACTGTACGTGTTTCACAATACATACACACTGTATGTATCTTTGCCCGAGGAGGGTCACCATGAATCTCTATCCCGTGCTCGGCACCACCGACGTCGAGGCGAGTGCCGGCTTCTACCGCGAGCACTTCGGCTTCGACCCGACGTTCGACACCGACTGGTACGTCAGCCTGCGGCATCCGCTGCCCCCGCACGCCGAGATCGCGCTGCTCGATGCCGCCCACCAGAGCATTCCCGCCGACTTCCGCGTGCCGGCGGCCGGCGTGATCGTGAACATCGAGGTCGACGACGTCGACGAGCTCGCCTCGGCGTTGGAGGCCGCCGGTGTGCCGATCGTGCAGGAGCTGCGCAGCGAGGGCTTCGGGCAACGTCACGTGATCGTGCGCGACCCCGGCGGCGTGCTCGTCGATGTGATCACGCCGATTCCGCCGTCGGCCGAGTACGCGGCGTCATTCGCCGCCGACGGCGCGGCAGGCTGAACGAGGGCGACGGTCAGTCGCCGCTCGGCGAACCGCCCGCGACGACCCGAGCAGCGGATGCCTCGGCCTCGGCCTGCTCTTCGCGCTCGCGCTCGACGGCATCGCGCACGAGCCGGTACCAGAGGTAGATCGCGAACCCGGCGAAGACCGCCCACTCGAGCGCGTAGAAGACGTTGAGCCAGTCGAGCTGCTGCTCCTGCTCGGGCGGCGGCGAGGCGATCGCGTCGAGGCCGGCCGGCGCCTCGGCCGCGGTGACGTAGCCGAAGTAGACGGGCCGGTCGTCGTAGTCGGCCCAGACGTTGATGAGCTGCGCCACCGCGACGGTCTGCATGGCGAACGGGTCGGCCTCGGCATCGGGGGCGATCGGCGCCTCGCTCGGCAGGAAGCGCCCGACGAGGGTGATGGGCTCGCTCGGGTCGATCGAGCGCTCGAATGCGGCGGCGGCCTCCCGTGCGGTCTCCTCGTCGGCGGCCCAGCCGAGCGCGACCGGGAGGCCCGCCGGGGTGCCGTCGGTGACCTCGAGGTGCACGACGGGCCAGAACCCGGCGACGCCCTCGTTCAGCCGGCCCTCGACGATGACCGTGTCGCCGGGCACGACGGTGCCGGTGACCTCGACGAGCTGGGCGGTCGCCGCCTGCGTCGTCGGCTGGTCGGGCTCGGCGATGCCGGCGAACGGCCTCACCTCTTCGGTGGGGCGTTCGACGACGACCGACGACTCGACGGCGCGCTCGAGCTGCCACTGGCCGAGCAGGGCGAATGCCGCGGCGATGCCGAGCGCGAGGAGCAGTGCGAGCACCCACCTGGGGCGCAGCATCATCTTGAGCATCAGTCGCCGGTTCCCGCGTGGGGCGTGCTTCCGGGGCTGACGAGCATGCCCTCCAGTTTAGGCGCTGGTCAGGAGCCCTCGATCCACGCCCGTCTCGTCCGCCTTCACGACGTCGCCGGTCTCAGCGCGCTAGTCCACCTTCACGATGTCGGGAGCCTCGAGGCGCACCCGGTCGGCCGATGCGTCGTCGGGTTGCTCCTGCGAGGCGCGCTCGGCGGCGACCCGCTCGAGGTAGCGCTCGACCTCGAGCGCCTGGCGAGCCGTGTCCCAGCCGAGCGCCTTGCCCATGAGCCTCGCGGCGACGGGCGCGGCGGAGACGCCGCGGTCCCACGCCTCGATCGAGATGCGGGTGCGACGCGCGAGCACGTCGTCGAGGTGCAGCGCTCCCTCGTGCGTGGCCGCATAGACGACCTCCGCGCCGAGGTAGTCGTCGGCGCCGGGCAGCGGCTCGCCCAGCGAGGGGTCGTCGCGGATCAGGTCGAGCAGTTCGTCGGTCATCGTGCCGTAGCGGTTCAGCAGGTGCTCGATGCGCACTTCGTGCACGCCGAAGGCGCGCGCGATCTTGCCGCGCTTGTTCCACGCCGCCTGGTATCCCTCTGCGCCGAGGAGCGGGATGTCCTGCGTCGTCGACTTCGGCACCTTGCCGTCGAGCGCGTCGACCGCCGCGTCGATGGCGTCCTTGGCCATGACCCGGTACGTCGTCCACTTACCGCCGGCGATGACGACGAGACCGGGCACCGTGTGCGCGACGAGGTGCTCGCGCGAGAGCTTCGAGGTCTGGTCGCTCTCCCCGGCCAGGAGGGGCCGGAGGCCCGCGTAGACGCCCTCGACGTCTTCTCGGGTGAGCGGGATGCCGAGCACCGCGTTGACGTGCTCGAGCAGGTAGTCGATGTCGGCGGCGGTGGCGGCCGGATGCGCCTTGTCGAGGTTCCAGTCGGTGTCGGTCGTGCCGATCAGCCAGTGACGGCCCCACGGGATGACGAACAGCACGCTCTTCTCGGTGCGGAAGATCATCCCCATCGCCGATTGGATGCGGTCGCGCGGCACGACGAGGTGCACGCCCTTCGAGGCGCGGACCTTGAACGTGCCGCGCTCGCCGACCATGCGCTGCGTGTCGTCGGTCCAGACGCCGGTGGCGTTCACGACCTGCTTCGCCCGGATCTCGAAGTGCTCGTCGGTCTCGAGGTCGTGCGCCTTCACTCCGACGACGCGTTCACCGACCTTGATGAAGCCCTCGACCTTCACCCGGCTCGCGACGTGGGCGCCGTAGAACGACGCGGTGCGGGCGAGTGAGGCGACGTAGCGCGCGTCGTCGACCTGTGCGTCGTAGTACGTGAGGCCGCCGACGAGCGCGTCCTTCGAGAGCGACGGGATGGCCCGCATCACCTGCCGCTTCGACAGGTGCCGATGATGCGGCACCCCGGGGGGCCGCCCGCCGGTGTAGCTGAAGATGTCGTAGAGCATCATGCCGGCGCCCACGTAGAACCGCTCGATGACGCGGGTCTTCAGGGGGTACAGGAACCGAACGGGCTTCACGAGGTGCGGTGCGATGCGCTGCAGCAGCAGGCCCCGCTCGATGAGCGCCTCCCGCACGAGCCGGAAGTCGAGCTGTTCGAGATAGCGGATGCCGCCGTGCACGAGCTTCGACGAACGGCTCGAGGTGCCCGACGCCCAGTCACGGGCCTCGAGGAGCCCGGTCGAGAGACCTCGCGTGACCGCGTCGAGCGCGGCTCCGGTGCCGACGATGCCGCCGCCCACAACGAGGATGTCGAGCTCTTTCTCTTTCAGCCGCGCGATCGCGGCCTTCCGTTCGTCAGGTCCGAGCTTGGTCGAACGCGTCACCGACTTGAGCCTCGCCGACTTCTGAGTCGCCATCGTGCCACCCCATCCCCGCGGCCTCACGGCGAGGCCGCGCGATCCGGTTCCACGCTACCCGAGCACCCGCCCGGGCGCCATGGAACGCGCGGGTCAGGACGACTGGTACGGCGCGACGGCCGCAACCAGCACCGTCCGCGTCAGGACGACTGGTACGGCGCGACGGCCGGAACCAGCACCGTCCGCGTCAGGACGACTGGTACGGCGCGACGGCCGCAACCGACACCGTCCGCGTCAGGACGACTGGTACGGCGCGACGGCCGCAACCGACACCGTCCGCGTCAGGACGACTGGTACGGCGCGACGACGACCTCGACGCGCTGGAACTCCTTCAGGTCGGAGTATCCGGTGGTGGCCATCGAGCGCTTCAGCGCGCCGATCAGGTTCGTGACGCCGTCGGCCGACGGCGCCGGCCCGTAGAGCACCTCTTCGAGCGGGGCGACCTGCCCGACGTGCACGCGCTGGCCGCGCGGAAGCTTCGGGTGGTGCGCCTCGGCGCCCCAGTGGTACCCGCCGCCCGGGGCATCCGTCGCCCGTGCCAGTGCCGCGCCGAGCATGACGGCGTCGGCGCCGCACGCGATCGCCTTGACGATGTCGCCCGACTTGCCCACGCCGCCGTCGGCGATGACGTGCACGTAGCGGCCGCCCGACTCGTCGAGGTAGTCGCGCCGCGCACCGGCGACGTCGGCCACTGCGGTGGCCATGGGGGCGTGGATGCCGAGGGTCGCACGCGTCGTCGACGCAGCTCCCCCGCCGAACCCGACCAGCACGCCGGCGGCTCCGGTGCGCATGAGGTGGAGGGCCGCGGTGTAGGTCGCCGCACCGCCGACGATCACGGGAACGTCGAGCTCGTAGATGAACTTCTTGAGGTTCAGCGGCTCCTGGTTCTTCGAGACGTGCTCGGCCGACACCGTGGTGCCGCGGATCACGAACAGGTCGACGCCTGCTGCGACGACGGTCTCGTACAGCTCCTGGGTGCGCTGGGGCGAGAGCGCGCCGGCGACGGTGACGCCCGCCGCGCGGATCTCGGCGAGGCGCGCGGTGACGAGCTCGGGCTTGATCGGCTCGGAGTAGAGCTGCTGCATGCGCGCCGTGGCGTTCTCGGGCGACAGGCCGCGGATCTCGGCCAGCACGGGCTCGGGGTCCTCGTAGCGCGTCCAGAGGCCCTCGAGGTCGAGCACGCCGAGGCCGCCGAGCTGGCCCATCATGATCGCCGTCTGCGGCGAGACGACGGAGTCCATGGGCGCCGCGAGGAACGGGATGTCGAACTGGTACGCGTCGATCGTCCACCCGACCGAGACGTCTTCGGGGTCGCGGGTGCGCCGGCTGGGCACGATCGCGATGTCATCGAATGCGTAGACGCGCTGGCCCCGCTTGGAGCGGCCGATCTCGATCTCCTGGGTCACCACTCAACCCTACCCGGCCGATACTCCGCCGGTTGAGAGGAGCAGGGCGTCCACCGGAACTCGCACCGATCTACAGCGGCGGCATGACGCCGAGGGCGACCAGCAGCGCCGGCGCGAGCACCAGGATGCCCGCGAGGAGGATCGGCGCGCCGAGGAGGCCGGCCACGATCGGGACTGCCCGCCAGCGGGTGCGCCGGGAGTACGAGATCGCGACGACGCCGAAGCAGGCCGCGAAGGACACCGCGCCCAGCAGGTAGGCGACGCCGGCCGCGTCGATGTCGTCGGGGCTCCCGGCGATCCCGGTCGCCAGCACGGCGGCCTCGGCGACCGTTCCGAGCGCATAGACCGCGAAGGTGCCGAAGGCTCCCCAGAGCAGCAGCGTCATCGTGTTCGGCGCGAACGCCGTGGCCCTCCTGCTCACCGAGAGCATCAGGACGACGGCGCCGAACAGCTTGAGGCCCACGACCAGCCAGTTCATGACGGACAGGCCGGAGGCGTAGGCCGCCAGGGGTCCGGCCGCGAAGCGGCCCGTTCCCTCGAACACGATGTTCACCGCCGCGAACGCGAGCAGCCCCAGCACGCCGAGCACCGCCGCCACCATCGCGGCCGTCGACGCGGCCGTCGACGCGGAGGTCGCCTCGGCCCCCTCGGACCCGGAACCGACGGCGGACCGCGCCGAGCTCATGCCCGTCCCGTCGCCGATCGGGCCGAGTGCTCGAGCACCGCACCCTCCTCCGGCACCGACGGTCGCCGACGGTGCGCTCGCACCGACTGCACGACGGCGATGACCGCCGCCACCAGCACGAACAGGAACCCGGACACCGGCGCTGCGCCCACCCCGATCAGCGCGATCGTCAACAGCGCGATGCTGACCGGCCATGGCATCCGCCCGGCGCGCTCGAGGGCGGTCATCGCCAGTCCCGCGACCAGACCGAAGAATCCGGTCATCAGGAACCAGAGCGCCACCTCGAGCTCGCTCGTCATCGCTCCGTACCAGCCCTCGGCCAACGCCTCGCCCACGGCCGGGGCCGAGGCGATCACTCCCACCGCGGTGTGCAGCGCGCACACGATGATGAGCGCCGGTCCGGCGATCGCCCTCCGCTTGTCGATCCTCTGTCTCGTCATGCCGATCAGTCTGGGCGTCGGCACCACCTCCGCACCTCACCCGATCGGGTGACCCGACGCGGCACATCCCGCTCCTCGGGAGCGGGAGCTAGCGGGCGCGCACCACCCGCGACTCGTCCCACACCGGGGCATCCGACTCGTAGACCTCGCCGTCGCTGCCGAAGACGAGGAACCGGTCGAAGCCGCGCGTGAACCAGCGGTCGTGGGTGACCGCGAGCACGGTGCCGTCGAACCGCGACAGGCCCTCCTCGAGCGCCTCTGCTGAGACGAGGTCGAGGTTGTCGGTCGGCTCGTCGAGCAGCAGGAGGGTCGCTCCGGAGAGCTCGAGCAGGAGGATCTGCAGCCGCGCCTGCTGACCGCCCGAGAGTGAGTCGAACGTCTGCTGGGCGGATGCCGCGAGCCCGTACCGATCGAGTGCCGAACTGGCCGCCTCTCGCGCCATGCCGTCGCGATTCGCGTCGCCGCGATGCAGGATGTCGAGCAGCGTGCGCCCGCGGTACTCGGGATGCTCGTGGTTCTGCGCGAACCAGCCGGGCACGACCCTCGCGCCGAGCACCGCACGGCCCTCGTGCGGCACCCGCGCGAGCGACTCGCCCACCGTCGTGACATGGCCGAGCGTGCGGTCGGGCTCGGTGCCGCCGCCGGCGAGCAGTCGAAGGAAGTGCGACTTGCCCGAGCCGTTGGAGCCGAGCACGGCGACGCGGTCGCCGTACCAGACCTCGAGGTCGAAGGGCTTCATGAGCCCCGTGAGCTCGAGTCGCTCGCCGACCACGGCGCGCTTGCCCGTTCGGGAACCGCGCAGCCGCATCGACACGGCCTGGGTCGGCGGCCGCTCCTCGGGCGGCCCTGCCTCCTCGAACCGGCGCAGGCGCGTCATCGCCGCCTGGTAGCGGGAGGCCATGCCGTCGTTGTAGGTCGCCTTGACCTTCAGGGTCGCGACGAGCGTCTTCAACGCGACGTGCTGCTCGTCCCAGCGCCGGCGCAGTTCGTCGAGGCGCTCGAAGCGCTCCTCGCGTGCCCGGTGGTACCCCTCGAAGCTGCCGCCGTGCACCCACGCCGTGTTGCCGGCCGCCCCGACCTCGAGCGTGACGATGCGGTCGGCGGCGCGGGCGAGCAGCTCCCGGTCGTGCGAGACGAGCAGCACCGTCTTCGGCGTCGCCCGCAGCTGCGACTCGAGCCAGCGCTTGCCCGGCACGTCGAGCGAGTTGTCGGGCTCGTCGAGCAGCAGCACCTGCTCGGGGCCGCGGAAGAGCGCCTCGAGTGCGAGCCGCTTCTGCTCGCCGCCCGAGAGGGTCGAGAGCTCGCGCCACTTCGCACGCTCGAACGGGATGCCGAGCGCCGCGATCGTGCAGTGGTCCCACACGACCTCCTGGTCGTAGCCGCCGGCCTCCGCGTACTCGGCGAGCGCGGTGGCGTACCGCATCTGCGCGGCGGTGTCGTCGTGCTCGATGAGGGCGGTCTCGGATGCCTCGAGCTCGATCGCCGCCGCACGGATCCGCGTCGGCGCGACCGAGACGAGCAGGCCGTGCACCGTGGCATCCGTGCCCTCGATCGTCGCGCCCGTGCCGACGAACTGATCCATCACGCCGAGGCCGCCGTCGACCTGCACGCTGCCCTCGTCGGGTCGCAGCTCGCCGCGGATGATGCGCAGCAGCGTCGACTTGCCCGCACCGTTCGCGCCGATGAGGGCGGTCGTCGCGCCATCCGTCACCCGGAAGGCGAGGTCGGCGAGCAGCGGCCTGCCGTCGGCGAGCGAGAAGGAGACGCCGTTGACGTCGATGAAACCCATGGGAGATCCGTTCGGTCCGCGGCCGGGCCACCTCGCCCGGTTCCACACCGCCTGATGGGCAGCCGACCAGACTATCGCGCCGCGATTGCCTCTGCCACCCGCAGCCGTTCTGCGGCAAGCTGGAGCCATGCAACGCACCGCAGCCGAGCCCCTCGACGTCCTCCGCACGCGAACGAGCGCGAAGTGGCGGCTCTACCCCGCCGACGTGCTGCCACTGCCCGTCGCCGAGATGGACTACCCGCTCGCCGAGCCGATCAAGGCGGTGCTGCACGCCGCGGTCGACCGCTCCGACACGGGCTACTCGGCCGGGAGCCTCGAGGTCGCCGAGGCGTTCCAGGGCTTCGCCGCCGCCCGACTCGGGTGGGAGATCGACCCGGCGCGCGTGACGTGCACCGCCGACGTCAGCATGGGCATCGTCGAGATGCTCCGCCGCGTCACCGAACCGGGTGACGGCGTCATCATCACCCCGCCGATCTACCCGCCGTTCTTCGACCTCGTGACCGAGGCATCGGGCACGGTCGTCGAAGTGCCGATGCTCGGCGGCATCGACGAAGGCTGGTCGCTCGACCTCGACGGCATCGATGCGGCGTTCGCCGCGGGCGCCAGGGCCATGGTGCTCTGCAACCCGCACAATCCGATCGGCCTGGTGCCGGCCGCCTCGCAGCTGGCCGCCCTGGCCGAGATCGCCGCCCGCCACGGGGTCACGATCGTCTCCGACGAGGTGCACGGGCCGCTCGTGCAGCCGGGCGTCGACTACACGCCGTTCCTCACCGTCTCCGACGCCGCCCGTGAGCACGGCGTCGCCGTGACGGCCGCCACGAAGGCGTTCAACATCGCCGGACTGAAGACCGCGCTCATCGTGACCGCGAGCGATCGCGGCGACCGCGCGCGCTCGGCACTCCCCTACGAGGTGGAGTGGCGCATGAGCCAGTTCGGGGCGATCGCGACGATCGCGGCCTTCCGCCACGGCGGCCCCTGGCTCGACGGCGTGCTCGCGAGCCTCGACGACAACCGGCACCTGCTCGCCGAGCTGCTCGCCGACGAGCTCCCCGACGTCCGCTACCGCATCCCCGACGCGACCTACCTCGCGTGGCTCGATCTCTCGGCGCTCGGCTGGGGCGACGACCCCGCCGCCTACGCGCTCGAGCACGCGAAGGTCGCCCTCGGCATCGGGCCGACGTTCGGCGCGAGCGTCGGCCGCGGGCACGCGCGACTGAACTTCGCCTGCACGCCCGAGGTGCTCGCCGAAGCCGTCACCAGGATCGCCGACGCCCGGCGCTGATGCCCTGCCCTGCCCTGCCCTGCCCTGAGAACAGGCGGACACGCCCCGGCAGCGACGAGAACAGGCACGCTCGCGGCGAGTCGCCCGAACGTGCCTGTCTCCGTGACGGACTAGCGAGTGTAGTTCGGCGCCTCGACGACGATCTGCACGTCGTGCGGGTGCGACTCCTTGAGCCCGGCCGGCGTGATGCGCACGAACCGGCCCTTGGTCTTCAGCTCGGCGATCGTGCGCGCCCCGACGTAGAACATCGACTGGCGGAGGCCGCCGATGAGCTGGTACGCGACGGCCGACAGCGGGCCGCGGTAGGGCACCTGGCCCTCGATGCCCTCGGGGATCAGCTTGTCGTCCGACGGGACATCCGCCTGGAAGTAGCGGTCCTTCGAGTACGAGGTCTTCTGGCCGCGCGTCTGGAGCGCGCCGAGCGAGCCCATGCCGCGGTACGCCTTGAACTGCTTGCCGTTCTGGAAGACGAGTTCGCCGGGGCTCTCGGCCGTGCCGGCGAGCAGGGAGCCGAGCATCACGGTGTCGGCGCCGGCGACGAGCGCCTTCGCGATGTCGCCCGAGTACTGCAGGCCGCCGTCGGCGATGAGCGGCACGCCGGCGGGCTTCGTGGCCTTGGATGCCTCGTACACGGCCGTGATCTGGGGCACGCCGACGCCCGCGACGACGCGCGTGGTGCAGATCGAGCCGGGGCCCACGCCGACCTTCACGGCGTCGGCGCCCGCGTCGACGAGCGCCTGCGCGCCCTCGCGGGTCGCGACGTTGCCGCCGATGACGTCGATGTGGGCGAAGGTCGGGTCGGTCTTCAGCCGGCGGATGATGTCGAGCACGCCGGCCGACTCGCCGTTCGCCGTATCGACGACGAGCACGTCGACGCCTGCGTCGCGGAGCGCCTCAGCGCGCTCCCACGCGTCGCCGAAGAAGCCCATCGCGGCGCCGACCCGGAGGCGGCCCTCGCTGTCTTTCGTGGCGTTCGGGTACTGCTCCGACTTGTCGAAGTCCTTGACCGTGATGAGGCCGGTGAGGTGGCCCTCGTCGTCGATGAGCGGCAGCTTCTCGACCTTGTGCTTCGCGAAGATCGCGAGCGCCTCGTCGGGGTTCATGCCGACGCGGCCCGTGATGAGCGGCATCTTCGTCATGACCTCGGCCACGGTCGTGGTCGGCTTCTCGAAGTCGGAGACGAACCGCATGTCGCGGTTCGAGATGATGCCGACGAGCTTGCCGTCGGTGTCGACGACCGGCAGGCCGCTGACCCGGTAGGTCGCGCAGAGGGCGTCGACGTCGGCGACGGATGCCTCGGGGGTCGTGGTCACCGGATTGGAGACCATGCCCGACTCGCTGCGCTTGACGCGGTCGACCATGTCGGCCTGGTCGGCGATCGAGAGATTGCGGTGCAGGATGCCGATGCCGCCCTGACGGGCCATGGCGACGGCCATGCGGGCCTCGGTCACGGTGTCCATCGCGGCCGACAGCAGCGGCGTCGCGACGTTGATGCGGCGGGTGAGACGCGACGTCGTGTCGGCCTCGCTCGGGATCACGTCGGTGTGACCAGGCAGCAGGAGGACGTCGTCGTAGGTGAGTCCTGTGAGTCCGAACGGGTCGGCCTGGTCCATGTCGCTCCTTGTGTCGAGTTCTGCCCGAATACCGCGCGCCGGTGGTCGGGCCCGCAGTATCAATGTTAAGCGAGTTTGCATCCCGAGCATTCCCGGATAACAATCGAACGCCGTTTGCCTCATGTGCGAAACACATGAGACATAATCGGCACGTACTGTCGACGACGTTGTCGACAGGTAAGGACCGAACCCCGACGGCCTCCAGCCAGAGGGGTGCCCTTGGAGGTGCAGTGAAACCCACACGAACGCTCGCCCATCGGTCTCCAAGGAGGTGGCTCGTTCTCCTCGGAATTCTTTTGTCCGCACTCACTCTGTCCGGCATCGCAGCGTCCCCTGCGATGGCGGAGGATGGGAGTACGGCCCAGGCTTCCGAAGAGTTCGAGTACTTCTTCACGGGGAACGTGCAATTCGATCGCGAGCCGCTCGAAGGCGTCAAGATCACGGTCGAAGGCGGCGGCTTCGAAGCCGACGCCGAGACCGATGTCGACGGCAAATGGCGAATCGGCGTGCCCGAGAAGGGCGAGTACAAGGTCACCCTCGATGAGGACACCCTGCCGAAGGGCGTCGTCGTCGCGAAGGGCGAAGCCACCGTCACCGCTGAGTTCGGCCTCACGAAGCTGAAGGCCGTGAACTTCTTCCTCGGCGAGGGCGAACGCACGACCACGAACTTCGCCGCGCAGTTGCTCGAGCGCGTGATCAACGGCCTGAACTTCGGCCTGCTGCTCGCGCTCGCGGCCATCGGCCTGTCGCTCATCTTCGGCACGACGGGGCTCTCGAACTTCGCCCACGCCGAGATGGTGACCTTCGGCGCCCTCATGGTGCTGAGCTTCGGCGTCGACCTGGCCTGGCCCATCTGGCTCGCCATCGCGATCGCCATCGTGCTCAGCGCGGCGCTCGGATGGACCCTCGACGCCGTGATCTGGAAACCGCTCCGCAAACGCGGTGTGGGGCTGATCCCGCTCATGATCGTGAGCATCGGCCTCTCGCTCGCGATCCGCTACACGTACCAATTCTTCTACGGCGGAGCGACCCGGCAGCTGCCGGGGGCCACCGCCCCGAAGGAGCTGTCGTTCGGCGGGGTCCAGCTCTCCTGGATCGACGTGGGCAGCATGATCGTCTCGGTCGTGGTCCTCCTCGCCGTCGCGTACTTCCTCGTGAAGACCCGCATCGGCAAGGCCACTCGCGCCGTCGCCGACAACGCGAGCCTGGCCTCGGCGAGCGGCATCGACGTCGACCGCGTCATCCGCATCGTCTGGGTGCTCGGTGCGGCCCTCGCTGGCCTCAGCGGGATCCTCTGGGCCTACTTCCGTCCCGGCGTCAGCTGGGACATGGGCTTCCAGATCCTGCTGCTGATCTTCGCCGCGGTCACCCTCGGCGGCCTCGGCACGGCCTTCGGCGCCCTCGTCGGCTCGCTCATCGTCGGTCTCTTCATCGAGATCTCGACGCTCTGGCTGCCGAGCGACCTGAAGTACGTGGGCGCGCTCGTCGTGCTGATCCTCGTGCTGCTGTTCCGACCGCAGGGCATCCTCGGTCGCCGCGAGAGAATCGGCTAAGGAGGACCGACCATGATCGACTGGATTCAGATCTTCTCCAACGCGGCGCAGGAGCTCATCAGCCCCACGACCGCGGCATACGCACTGGCGGCCCTCGGCCTCGCGATCCACTTCGGATACACGGGCCTGCTGAACTTCGGGCAGGCGGGCTTCATGGCCCTCGGCGCGTACGGCTACGCCATCTCGGTGCTCTCCTTCAACCTGCCCGTCTGGGCGGCGGTGCTCGTCGGCATCGGCGCGTCCGTCGTGTTCGCGCTGATCCTCGGTATCCCGACCCTGCGGCTCAGGGCCGACTACCTCGCGATCGTCACGATCGCGGCGGCCGAGATCCTGCGACTCATCTTCACGACGAACACGTTCGAGGCCGTCACGGGCTCGGCGCAGGGCCTGAACGGGTACAAGGGCAGCTTCGCGGCCCTGAACCCGATCCCGAAGGGCACCTACGGCTTCGGCCCGTTCCAGTACAACGAGTACGACTGGTGGCTGCGCATCGTCGGGTGGACCGTCGTGGTGCTCCTGGCCCTCCTCACCTGGCTCATCATGCGCAGCCCGTGGGGCCGCGTCATCAAGGGCATCCGTGAGGACGAGGACGCCGTTCGCGCCCTGGGCAAGAACGTCTACTCCTACAAGATGCAGAGCCTCATCCTCGGTGGCGTCTACGGCACCCTGGCCGGCATGATCTTCATCCTGCCCCGAGCAGTCGTTCCGGCGAACTACCAGACGTCGCTCACCTTCTTCGTCTACGCGATCCTGCTCCTCGGCGGGGCCGCCACGATCCTCGGGCCCATCATCGGCTCGATGATCTTCTGGGTGCTGCTCTCCTTCTTCTCGGGCTTCATCTCCCGGGCGGTCGAGGCCGGCTGGCTCCCGTTCATGACGCAGGTCCAGGCCGGACAGCTCCGGTTCATCCTCGTCGGCGTCGCGATCATGTTGATCGTGATCTTCAGGCCCCAGGGCATCTTCGGAAACAAGAAGGAGTTGGCCTTTGTCAAGTGATGTCACTCCCACGTCCAAGCCGGTGAAGACCACCGGCCTCCACATCGGCGAAGCAGAGCCGGGTTGCCGCAAGGTCGACCCGATCCTCATCGCCGACGGGGTCACCCGCACGTTCGGCGGCCTGAAAGCCGTCGACGTCGACCACGTCGAGATCCCCCGCGGCGCGATCACCGCGCTCATCGGCCCGAACGGCGCCGGCAAGACCACGTTCTTCAACCTGCTGACGGGCTTCGACAAGCCCGACACCGGCAAGTGGGAGTTCGAGGGGCGCTCGCTCGCCCACGTGCCGGCCTACCGGGTCGCGCGCATGGGCCTCATCCGCACCTTCCAGTTGACGAAGGCGCTGGGCCTGCTCAGCGTGCTCGACAACATGAAGCTCGGGGCGAAGGGCCAGAGCGGGGAGAACCTCTTCCGCGCGGTCCTTCCGTTCCTCTGGCGCAAGCAGGAGGAGGAGATCGAGGCGAAGGCGGTCGAGCTGCTCACCCGCTTCAAGCTCGACGCCAAGCAGACCGACTACGCGGCGAGCCTCTCCGGCGGACAGCGCAAGCTCCTCGAGATGGCGCGGGCGCTCATGAGCGACCCCACGCTCGTGATGCTCGACGAGCCGATGGCAGGTGTGAACCCGGCACTGACGCAGTCGCTGCTCGACCACATCCTCGACCTCAAGTCGCAGGGCATGACCGTGCTGTTCGTCGAGCACGACATGCACATGGTGCGCCACATCGCCGACTGGGTGGTCGTCATGGCCGAGGGTCGCATCGTCGCCGAAGGCGATCCGCACACCGTCATGGAGAACCCCGCCGTGATCGACGCCTACCTCGGCGCCCACCACGACACCGATCTGGGTGTCACCGACACCGAGAACGTCGAGGCCATCAAGGAGCTCATCGATGACGAACAGTGAATCCGCCACGAGCGCGGTGATCGAGCCCGTCGGCGACGAGGTCGTCGCGGTCGACAACGTCACCGCCGGCTACCTGCCCGGAGTGAACATCCTGAACGCGTGCTCGCTGGTGGCGCGACAGGGCGAGCTCATCGGCATCATCGGCCCCAACGGCGCCGGCAAGTCGACCCTGCTCAAGTCCATCTTCGGACTCGTGAAGGTGCGCGAGGGCCAGATCCGGCTGAACGGCGAGGAGATCACGAACCTGAAGGCGAACAAGCTCGTCGCCAAGGGCGTGGGCTTCGTGCCGCAAACGAACAACGTGTTCCCGTCGCTCACCATTCAGGAGAACCTCGAGATGGGCCTGTTCCAGAAGCCCAAGGGGCTGAAGGAGCGACTCGAGTTCGTCACCGAGATCTTCCCCGAGCTCGGCAAGCGACTCGGCCAGCGCGCCGGCTCCCTGTCGGGCGGTGAACGGCAGATGGTCGCCATGTCGCGCGCCCTCATGATGGGCCCGCACGTGCTGCTCCTCGACGAGCCGAGCGCCGGTCTCTCACCGGTGCGCCAGGACGAGGCGTTCCTGCGGGTCAAGGAGATCAACCGCGCCGGCGTCACGACCATCATGGTCGAGCAGAACGCCCGCCGCTGCCTGCAGATCTGCGACCGCGGCTACGTGCTCGACCAGGGCCGCGACGCCTACACGGGCACCGGTCGCGACCTGCTGAACGACCCGAAGGTCATCGGCCTCTACCTGGGCACGCTCGGGCAGGACTGACCAGCGCGCTCCGGCGCGAACGACAGAGGGGCGGATCCTGCGGCATCCGCCCCTCTTCGCTGTCT
>NZ_JBHURI010000043.1:0-35680 GCF_042673425.1 Agromyces sp. NPDC056965
CTCGCGAGGAGGGCCGGGCGTTCGTGGTTCGACCGGTCAGTGCCGCGAGGCGGCTACGCCGCCACCGGCAGCGTCACGGTCGCGCGGGGCACGGATGCCACGACGAACTCGCCGCCCGAGGCATCCACCGTCACGCCCTCGCCGTCGCCGAGCGAGCCGCTCACGAACAGGTCGCTGATGCGGTCGTCGATCTCGCGCTGGATGACACGGCGCAGGGGCCGGGCACCGTACTCGGGCTCGTAGCCGCGTTCGGCCAGCAGCGACACCGCAGCATCCGTCGCCTCGAAGGCGACCTCGCGCGCGGCGAGCCGCGACGCGGTGGCGCCGAGCATGAGGCGCACGATCTGCGCGAGCTGCGGCTCGTCGAGCTTCTGGAACAGCACGATCTCGTCGATGCGGTTCAGGAACTCGGGTCGCATGGCCTCGCGCACCTTGCCCATGACGCGGTTGCGCACGTCATCGGAGGAGCTGAAGCCCGAGCCATCCGTGGATGCGACGAAGCCGAGCGCTCCCGAACGCGACGCGAGGAACTCCGAACCGAGGTTCGAGGTCATCACGATCACCGTGTTGCGGAAGTCGACCGTGCGGCCCTGGCCGTCGGTCAGGCGTCCGTCGTCGAGCACCTGCAGCAGCAGGTTGAACACGTCGGGGTGCGCCTTCTCGATCTCGTCGAACAGCACGATCGAGTACGGGTTGCGCCGCACGCGCTCGGTGAGCTGCCCGGCCTCGTCGTACCCGACATAGCCGGGAGGGGCGCCGACGAGCCGCGACACCGTGTGCCGCTCGCCGAACTCGCTCATGTCGAAGCGCACGATCGCCTGCTCGTCGTCGAAGAGCGACGACGCCAGCGCACGCGCCAGCTCGGTCTTGCCGACACCCGTCGGCCCGAGGAACAGGAACGACCCGACCGGGCGCTTGGCGTCGCCCATGCCGGTGCGGCTGCGGCGCACGGCCTTGGCGACCGCGGTGACCGCGTCGTCTTGACCGATCACACGCGCGTGCAGCTCGCCCTCGAGGTCGCCGAGGCGCTCTCGCTCGCTCTCGGTGAGGCGGTTCACCGGAATGCCGGTGGCCCGCGAGATCACACCGGCGATCTCGGCCTCGTCGATCACGGTCGAGCGCTCGGCAGCGTCGGAGCCGAGCCCGGCGGATGCCGCAGCGCGCCCCTTCTCGGTGGCCTCATCGAGCTTCGACTGCACCTTCGAGATCTCGTCGCGAATGCGCGAGGCCTCTTCGTAGTGCTCGGCGCCGACGGCGGCGTTCTTGTCGGCCTCGAGGTCGGCGAGTCGCGCGATGAGCGCGGAGACATCCGTCTTCATGCCGAGCTTCAGGCGCAGGCGGGCGCCGGCTTGGTCGATGAGGTCGATGGCCTTGTCGGGCAGCACGCGGTCGGTGAGGTAGCGGGCGCTCAGCTCGACGGAGGCACGCAGCGCGGCATCCGTGTACTGCACGCCGTGGTGCTCCTCGTAGGCGGGCTTCAGCCCGTGCAGGATGAGCACGGCGTCTTCGATGGAGGGCTCCCCCACGCGCACCGGCTGGAACCGGCGTTCGAGGGCGGGGTCCTTCTCGATCGTGCGGTACTCCTTGAGCGTCGTCGCACCCACGAGGTGCAGCTCACCGCGCGCGAGGCGCGGCTTCAGGATGTTGCCCGCGTCGGTGCCGCCATCGCCCGAGCCGCCGGCCCCGACCACGGTGTGGATCTCATCGATGAAGATGATGAGCTCGCCCTTGTGCGCGGCGATCTCCTCCATGGTCTTGGTGAGGCGCTCCTCGAAGTCGCCGCGGTAGCGGGTGCCCGCGAGCATGCCGGGCAGGTCGAGCGAGATGACGCGCTTCTCGAGCAGGGCCTCGGGCACCGATTCCTCGACGATCGCGCGGGCGAGGCCCTCGACGATCGCCGTCTTGCCGACGCCGGCCTCGCCGATCAGCACCGGGTTGTTCTTGGTGCGACGGCTGAGGATCTCGATGGTCTGCTCGATCTCGTCGGCACGACCGATCACGGGGTCGAGCTCGCCGTTCGCGGCCAGCTCGGTGAGGTCGGTGCCGAACTTGTCGAGCATGGGGGTGTCGGATGCCCCGGCGCCCGGCATGCCCGAGGCATCCGTCTCGCCGTCGGCACCCGGCATGCCCGCCTCGACCGTCTCGCGCATGCCCTGCGTGAGGGCCTCGGCGGTGACGCCGGCGCGCGCGAGCACCTGGCCGGCAGGGGCGTCTTGCCCCAGCACGAGCGCGAAGAAGAGGTGCTCGGGGTCGATGTAGGTCGAGCCGGCCGAACGCGCCACCTGGTAGCTGTGGAACAGCGCGCGGGAGGCGCTCGGGGTGATCGTGGCCGCGTTGATGTCGGCGGTCTCGCCGGCAGCGGGCAGGCGCGCCTCGGTCGCGGTGATGAGCCGCTCGGGGGCGACGCCGATGCGGGCGATCGCCTGCTTGACGCTCTCGTCTTCGACGATCACGCGCAGGATGTGCAGGGCGTCGAGCTCGGTCTGGCCGCGCTCGAGCGCGAAGCGTCCTGCTTGACGCAGGATGCCTTGAGTACGGGCGGTCAGGAACCGGCTGAGGTCGATCGACCGAGCCTGACGCGCCTGCTCACCCGCGAGGTAGCGGGCGAGAAACTCGTCGAACGAGCTCGCGCCGGCTTCGGGGTTGAAGTCTTCGGGCACCAATCCTCCTGGAACTTGAGTGGGGTACGCTCAAGTTCAACGCGGAGGGGGCGTGGGTATTCCCGGGGCGTTCAAAGCGATGAGGCTGATTCGGCCGAGTAGTCGAGCGTTGCGGGGCGAAGGTCATGCCGCTTCTGAACTGAGCCCGTCTCGACTATTTCGAATGTATCTGCAACCTGTTGATCGATCATGCGTAGAAGCTCAAAGACGTCATGAAGTCGACCTGCATGCGGGACGGCAATACTGACCGGCAAGGCCATGTCAGACTCGGCTTCTTGAATTGGCACATCCGCCATGATCTGGAAGATTGGATCCCCGTCTTTGACAGGGTCGGTACCGGCGATCCATCTCCAGCCTCCGTCGACAGCGTGATCGAAGAATTCATCTCCGTTTTCAAGCTCCGCCTTGAACGCGACCTGGTGCTTGTCTCGCGCGATCACGTCGGCGCGAAGGAGAGCCTTGTGCTTGTCCTCGATATCCAGCTTGTGCAGGATCACAAAGATGCCCTCATCAACGGGCGCGAATGGGTAGGGCTGAACTGAGTGGAGTCGTTCAAGTATTCCCTTCGGCACGGATGACAAAGGTCCCTTGACCTGTTCCTCCCAGTCTTTTCGGGATGTGCAGATAGGAAAATAGATCCGTCGAAGGTGACGGGCGTGCGGCGCTCGGCCGTCTAAGTGAGCAACCTCCCATGCCAGGGCGTCCAAGGCAGACCGATAATTGTGAATGGTGTCGCCGATCAACAGCGACCATTCATAGACAGGAGCCGAGTGGGCAATACGGGCGCAGAATGTCACGGTGCGACGGTCGTCTGAAAACTCGGCAGTAAGACCCTTGGTTGTGCTGGTCGAGTACAACTCTGCGGAGTTTACGAATTCGCTGCCCAGCTGTCGGGCACGCGTCCATTTGAGTTGCGGCCAAAGCGAGTAGTCGGTACCGGGCCTAAGTTGGCGGGGCTCCGCAGTCATTCGTCGTCTCCCTTGGTGTCCAAGTCTCGGAACCATACGACGTCCTGGCCGACTCGATCTCCACGGGGGCTGAAGCCGCAGCGCGCCAGAACCGTACCGACCGACTCGATTGTGAGCCCAAAGCGCTCTTCCAGTTCCCGGCTCGTCCAGGTTTCGCGAGCACGCAGGAAACCGCGAAGCTCGTCCGAGATGCCACCGCACACAACCGCGATTCGGAACTCGTTTTGGATCTCTTTCGCAGTGGCTTTGTGAGGCGTTAGCCACAAGTATCGGACTACTTGGAAGTACGCGGCGAACTCAAATATCGTTTGCAAGGTGGCGTGAGATGTTGCGATGAACGACCAGATCTCATCGCCGCCGACACCTTCATTGGGGCGAAGCCAAAGGCGGTGAGCCTCGCCGTATGCATCTGAGAAGGCGGCAACCTCGGCTGCAGAGACGTCGCGGCGAATGAATACCGGCCCGTCAACGCGATTAATACCCTCAAAGGTCAGGAACGCTGCAAGTTCCGCGTCGGGCGGCCACGAGCTCCAAAGCGCGACCCGCGAAGCGCTGAGCCCGTTATTCTCCAGCTGCGCCGTCACGGCGTCAAGGAAGTTCGGCGCTGACGCGTCGATCTCCAACTCCAAAACTCGTTCTTCGCCTGGCGTCCACCAGCTAAACGTCACCTTCACTGAGTCAGGATGGCATGGACTTACCCGCGGACGCTGCGCGACGCTGATATCGGCCGCGCGACTTGCCGCAAGAAACATGAGGCCATCACGGCGGCACGGAGTCGATCTCTTTTCTCAACGGACCCCTTAGTCCGAAGGGCCGTCAGGCAAGGCCTGTCGAGCGCCAGCAATCCTTCGTGCAATTACTTCGTGCGCCGCCTCGTGAATTGCTCCGGTGCCTTGAACGTTCGGCACCACGAAGGCGTCGATAGTTCGTCTGCCTCTGTCCATTTCGCTGAAGTCAAACGACTGGCGAGGCATCGTATCGACCGGAATAGCCAGGACACGCAGAAGGGTTCGGTCCGCGACAGACCCAGCCGGCGGCCAATGACTCGCTCGCGGAGACGGCCATGCCTGCACGACTGCACTGCTCAGTATCCGAAATCCACGAGCCGCAATGGCAGCCCAATCCTGCGTTGCAACCACGATTCCAACGTGATGGAACCAGAAGATTGCAGTCTGTCCCGCTACACCTCCCGCCACGTCATGGAAGTAGCTCCATGCGACGGGACCCGTTGCGCGGATATCCAACGACCATTCCAGTTGAACGAATCCGACGGCCACGGGCAGATTGTCGATGCCCAGCTCCCGAAAGGACCAGGCCAGATTGCTGTCAACGGACTGTGTATCTGTCGCCACTTCTCCTCGCACAACCGTCGCAGCGAGCGCCCACTCGGAAAGCGCCTGCAATGCGGATGGTGTGAGATCGATGCTCGCCTCTCCGCGAATTAGCGAGGCGACGACTGGCGCCGCGACATCCTCCAGATTGCTCATCCAATGGTTATTGCAATCGGCGCAAAGCACACGAGGTTGGACATCGAGAATGTCTGAACCTCGCTCCCAACTCTTCAGTTCTGAGCGCCTCGGCCACTCCAGATCCAGGGTTCGGGATACGACGTCGCGAGCACCTCTTCCCTTTGGAAGAACCTCTCGAATGGGGCGCGCGATCACGTGTGCCTTCGTTACTGGGCGTCCGCCGCACAGAATGCACGTTCCGCCCCATTGCGTCCGCCTAGTCATGGATGAACTATAGGCAAGGGCTCCCGACATCGAAGGGAACGAGTTCGGGATCGCAAATACGACCGACGCGGGTCTACAGCGCGTTACAGAAGGTGATGACGGATCTTACGTACGCCATGCTGAGCCTAGGCTTGTTCATCGCCAGCCCAAGGAATCGCTTCGCGTTTCGCTCCTTGGAGTATCGACCTAGAGATGCGCTTACCCCACTCGCAGACTCGAATCCCACAGGATCCGCGGCCCACTCAAGGTATAGAGCGGGCACCTCATAATTCCCGATAAAGTCCCTGAGAAGCTGCTCATCGACCCGCCTGACGACGCCCCTAACGACGTCGAACCAATTGAGTAGACGCTTCTCGCTCACGCTCACATCATTAAACGCAGCTGCAGTTTGCCGTGCACCGACGAGGAGAGCTGCGTGAGGCCCGATGGGCTGCCGCTCGACGGTCGCAAACTCATGCGCGATCTGGTTCCTTGCACGTCGCATCGCATCCAACTCACCAATGGCATTAGAGACGTGCGTATTCTCGCCAAAGAGGCGAGCGTACGCGGCTGCTCGCGAGCTCCAGTCACCCTTCACTACGTTGACGAGATCGTGCTCAGCAAGCCGTACGTTGTGTTTTCGCAGTGCGAGCCCCTCGACTACCTTCGGGAAGCCCGGGGTCAGGCTCGGATCAGAGGCAACCGCCAACGAGGTCACAGCAGCCATGTACCGTTCGAAAGCCGAGAGAAGGATGACAAGAGCCGCGAGTCTGTGCCAGGCATCACTGACCTTGACCTCGGCTTCATACTTGCTCGTTGTGTGGTTCAGAGCACGATCGAATCGCTTCTGATTGAGTCCCAGTTTGGAACGGAAGTTGTCTTCGTCGCTGAGGTGACGGAGCACGCCATGGACAGCGGCGATGCTAGACGCCGCGCCCCAGTAGTACGAGTTCAAGGTCGTGAAGTCTCTCGAAAACCGTGCTGCCGGAAGGGACAGCGTGGAAACCGGGTTGGCGCGTTCAAAACTCGACGACATGCCCCGATCATTGCATGCGCCACTATCTCCGAGTGGCTCCTGCTGAAGGTCGGAATGGACCTGACACCGCCGACGTTGTGTGCGATACCCGCGGCCCATCATTGCCAGACGGGCCCCACCAACGTTGGCCTCGCAACTCTGGATCGACCTATACTCACCGCGTGACCCAACACCCCCGCACCGCGATCACCGGCGGCACCGGATTCGTCGGACGCCACCTGGCCGAACGGCTCGGGCCCGAGGCATCCGTCGTCATCTCTCGCCGCACCGGCGTCGACACCGGTGACGTCGCAGCGCTGACCCAGGCGTTCGAGGGGTGCGAGGTCGTCGCGCACTGCGCGGGCATCAACCGCGAGATCGGCGACCAGACATACCAGCGGGTGCACATCGAGGGCACCGCGAACGTGATCGAGGCGGCCAAGCGCGCCGGGGTGCGCAAGGTCATCATGCTGAGCTTCCTGCGGGCGCGGCCCGACTGCGGCTCCCCGTACCACGAGTCGAAGTGGGCGGCCGAAGAGCTGATCCGCGACTCGGGCCTCGACTACACGATCCTCAAGGCCGGCATGATCTACGGCCGCGGCGACCACCTCATCGACCACCTCAGCCACACCGTGCAGACCCTGCCGGTGTTCGCGACCGTCGGCTTCCGCGAGAAGCCCATCCGGCCCATCCCGATCGACGACCTCACCGACATCCTCGTCGCCGCGATCGACGGGCGGATGCCGCGCGAGACCGTCGCGGTCGTCGGCGCCGAGCAGCTCCTGCTGTCGAAGGCCGTGCGGCGCGTGGCATCCGTCGTGGGGCGCCGCGTGGTCGTGGTGCCATGGCCCGTGTGGGCGCAGTACGCACTCGCGCAGGTGACCGAGTGGACCATGAAAGTGCCGCTCGTCGCGAAGGCTCAGGTGCGCATGCTCGCCGAGGGCGTGACGGATGCCGCGCCGCCCGCGGCATCCGTGCCCGACGACCTGCGGCCGCGCCGCATGTTCACGGCGGAGCAGATCCGGGCGAGCCTGCCCGAGGCGGGCGGGTTCGGGTGGACGGACCTGCGGGTCGGTCGACGCCCGCCCGGACTCCGGAATGTCAGTGGCTGAACTCAAGATCGCGGAATGGAACTTGGACGAAACTCCGCTGTGCTCTCTCACTCCATGATCCGCAGGTCTGCGGTCGTGCTGGCAGTAGTCGTCGGCGTCGTTCTCCTTCCGCTACTTCCTTCGGCAGCACGCGGAGTGTTTGCCAACGTGGTCGTTGCCGCCTTCGCCGTGACGGTGCTGGTCACCGCCTGCATCGGGATAGCGGTCACCGCGATCCTCCCGCCGCTGCGACCTGTCTCGGAGTCATCCATCCTCGGTAGGCGGGTCGTGGCCCTTACGAAGTGGAGTCTCGCCGCCGGCGCTCTGTTCGGCGCCGCCTATGTCAGCTGGATGATCTCCGCCACTTTCGATTCCGCGCAAGCCGATACAACGCGGTTCTCTGAAGCGACTGGTCTTCTGATGAATGTGCTTTGGGGGCTGCTCGCGTTCGCAGCCTTCGTCTACTGCGTCTGGCTATCGGTTGACCTGCTGCGCGTAGGGAGGCGGCGGCGACTCAATGCCGTCGACGCGATCATTCGCCGAGCCGAGCGATTGTTAGAAGTTCGCGTCCGCTGGGCTCGGAAAACCGCGCACACCCTCGTCGCATCCCCAATCTGGATTCTCGTCGCGTTTTACGGCCTGCCTGTCGCCGTTGTCATGCTCTTCGAGTTTGGGCGCTCGTCATTGCAGGTGTTCCCGTACTAATCGACTCATCGAGGAGCCGTCCTGGTCAACCGACGCGAGTAACGTGCTTGCGGATCAGCGCGACCAAGCGCGGCCCACTGATCTCCGCAGCTCGCAACGACGGATTGGCCTGAGCGGTCTCGGCGAACCCGTGAAGAATGTGCGCAGCATCTGACCGGCTCCCACGGAGTTGGGCGCGATCGAGGCGCCATGCGCCGATATCGGCCGCCGGCCAGGAGTCGACGAGCGTCAAGAGGTTGTGCAGATCGACGGCATCCTTCGCAGCGAATCGACTGTGCATCGCGTACGCCTTCAAGATGACGGCGATCTCGGGCGGCGGCACGCGGACCGAGAACGGCAACAGCGAGCCGTCGAGCATGGTCACGTTCGCGTCGATGATGATCGGCTCGGTCGCCAGCGCCAGCTGAAGTCCCGGCGCCGCGTCGAACGCACGGCCGCCGCGCTCCTCCTGGGTGAAGCGCCCTGCGGGCGCTGGGATCAGGAGATCGATGCTGCGACCGGAGCGGTGGTAGCTGTTGCCTGCCGTCGCCCGATATCCGACCGCCGTGAGTTCCTGATGCAAGATCCCGCTGCCCGCCACGACCGTGGAGACCGCCGCGTCCGCGTCAGCCGTACGTCGGGGCACCGTGCCGGCGGAGGGAAAGGCGTCGAGCAGAAGTGCGACCATCTGGCCGCCAACGATCCGCGCATCCTCGATCGTCTCGAGAATGCCGGACACGTCGGCGAGAGCGTGGAATGCCAGGTCGTCGGCCCGCGATGACGAGACGGTCTCGACGATGCGGCGGATCATCGGCTCCACGCCTCGAACAGCTGGCCGCGGATTCGATCGACCGCGTCGGCGACGTCGGAACCGCCGGAATTCATCACGTCATGGGCGACGATCAGCGGATCCGCCGTGCCGTCGGGCACCCTTCGATGCTCGGCCCATGCGGCCGCGGTCGACCAGATGGTCGGGTCTGCCGGAACGACCAACGTGAGCGTCGCGTCATCGGAAGCCGCCTCGGCGAAGCCGAGCGAGGCGAGATCGAGACCTATGCGCGAGTACACGCGCGCACCCGTCACGACCCGCCACGGTGCGATGCGGTCAGCGCCGGTGTCGCCGGAGACGAGCACCCCGGGGAACGCCCGCTGCACTGCCTCTGCCTGGCGAACCGGCGGATCGAGCGAGTACCAGTGCGAGCGGATGCCGCGTGCACCGGGATACTCATCGAGAAACCTCGACCAGAGTTGCTCTGCTGCGGGTCGGACGCCCTGTCTCGCTGCGTCCGCGACATCGCCGATCTCGCGGAGTCCCTTCGACACGGCGGCCTGTGTGATGCCCGACTCTCCGGCAAGTTGCCGCTGCGTGCGCGGCTCGGGCGTGCGCAGAAGCGAACGGATGAGCGCGAAGCGCCCCCAGGCGACGCGCGCCGGAGCCGCACCGGGCTGCGCGACGAGCGAGCCTTGAAATCGGAACACGGTGCCGTCATTGACCAGCGTCGCGTCGTCGACACCGATCAGGATGACCGTCGGTTCCTCCATCGCCACGGAGACCAGCGACGCTGTCGCGCGGGGCACGACGTACGCGAGCTTGCCGGCGGAGGCCCGCTTGCGCCACCTCGAGAGTTCACGTCGAAGGTCGGACGGTGTCGGCCGCATCCGTGCTTTCATCTCGACCGGGATGCCGTCGAGGACGAGCTCATCGACGCTGTCGATGCGCACCACCATGCCGGCCCGCTGCAACAGGCCGATTGCAGCATCCGTCGCGACATCCATCGGGCAAGTATAACCGTGCAGATGAAATTTACTGCAGAGTTATCAACTTCGCTCGCCGACCCGGCCACCTGATGTCCGACCTGGCCGCTACATTCTGGGGTATGCCCGTCACCCCGACCGAACTCGCCAGCAGATACGACGTTACGCCGAAGCACGTTCGAGACGTGCTCCGGGCGCACTACGGCGCCCTGCAAACCGGAACCACTCGATGGGACCTGACCGACGAGCAAGTCACCGTCGTCGAACGCGAAATCATCGGCGAGTCCGGCCGTCCGCTGCGGGGGGCGACGACGCCAGAGTTGCTCGGTCAGTACGCGGATATCCTTGCGGAGCTTCGTGCGCGAGGCGTGGTGCGCACCAGCAATGCCCCATTGGGCGATTATGCAGAATACGTCGCTCTCGAGGTGTACGGCGGCGAGCTCGCTGCGAACTCGGCGAAGTCTTACGACCTCAAGGCAGGAGACGGCCGCCTCGTTCAGGTGAAGGCACGCACGTGGGCACCATCCACTAGCCCGAGCGCTGTGTTCTCGGTCTTCCGCTCGTTCGATTTCGACGTCGCCGCGCTCATTGTTCTCGACGCGAGAACCTATCGATTGAAGTGGGCTCGCGAGATGACACCAGAAGCAATCGAGGCCGCAGCGCGCTGGTCACCCCATGTCAACGGCTACCTCTTGCGTATGACGATCGCCGAGCGCGAGGGCACGGACATCACTGACATGTTCGTACCCGTGCTCGGCCGGCCCGTTGCTTCCGACTCGTGACCCAACACCCCCGCACCGCGATTACCAGCGGCACCGGATTCGTCGGACGCCACCTGGCCGTACGGCTCGGGCCCGAGGCATCCGTCGTCATCTCTCGCCGGACCGGCGTCGACACCAGACGATGCCTCCGGCAACGGTCCGTCGGCGTCGCTATGCGGAGGCCCTCAGCGGCTCGAGCGCGGCGAGGATGAGGTCGAGGCCGAACAGGAACTCCTCCCCCGGGTCGTAGCCGGCAGCGACGAGCCCCGCGGCGGACTCGTTGAGGTAGGGGAACTCGTCAGGAGGAAGCAGGGGCAGGTAGACGTCTTCAGTCATACCCGCGAGCTCGTCGGCGGTATCGAACGGCAGGCTGGCTGACTGCAGGGCGTGCCCGTAGACATAGCTGTTGAGCAACCAGTTGGCGTGCGTCGCCGTCAGGACCGAGAAGCCGGCCCTTCGCAGGCAGGCGGTGACCGCTTCGCGGTGGCGGAGGTTCGCAGGCCCCGGCGATGTCCGCGACTCCATCAGGCTGATCGCCCACGGGTGGCGCGCGAGAACCTGCTGGGCGGACAGCACCTCCTGTCGCATCGCTGACTGCCAGTCGGTGTCTTCGGGCGGGAGTTCGATCTCGTCGAACACGATGTCGATCATGGCGTCGAGCAACTCTTCTTTGCTCGCCACATAGCGGTAGAGCGTCATCGCGCCCGCGTCGAGCTCGCCAGCCAGGCGGCGCATGCTCAGCCCGTCGACACCATCGCGGTCAGCGAGCCGGACCGCCTCGACAGCCACCCGCTGCTTGCTCAGCCCCGCGTCTGACGCGACCTGGCGTTGTTCCCTCGCAGACACGGGTCTCCTCGTTCTCTCGAATGACTTGACAAGCGTACAGCGTACGCGCCATAGTACAGTGTACGCGTACACCGTACGCGGACGGTGTACGCATAGCGAGCCGCCGCCTCTCTGGAAGGAAGAACCGATGACCATCCGAACGAACACGCCGAACCAACTCGACAACTCGCCGGTCCCGGTGCGGGCGAAGATCGCCGCCGCATGGGCCAGCTTCATGTTCCTGTACATCTACGTCGACTTCTTCAACCTCTACAAGCCCGGCGTCGTCGACGGCATCCTCGATGGCCTCGTCTGGCGGTTCGAGGTCAGCCCGACGTTGTTGACCGTCATGCTCGCGTCCGTGGCGATCCCCGCCCTGATGGTGATGCTCTCCATGACGCTGCCCGCCCGGGCGAACCGAGCCACGAACCTCGTCGTGGCATCGCTCTACATCCCCTATTCGGTGTTCAACGCGGCAGGGGCGACCTGGGAGTGGGCATTCTTCTACGGCATCTCCATCGGAATCGAGGTGCTGCTCCTGGCCTTCATCCTGCGCTCCGCCTGGACCTGGCCTCGAACGCACTCCGACGCTTCAGACGTCGTGACGGCCGACCGACTTCGACAGGACCTTCGACACTAGGGCCCACCTTGCTAGCGTGACGGGATGGAGGAGCAGATCGCACCCGTGCTCGACCACCTCGACGAGGCCGACCCCGGTGAGGTCGTCGGCGTCTACCTGTACGGCTCGGCCGTGTCGGGCGGCCTCCACCCCGACAGCGACATCGACCTGCTCGTCGTGACGCGCCGCTCGCTCACCCACGGCGAGCGCGGGGCGCTCACCCGGGTGCTGCTCGGCGCCTCTAGCGGGTCGGCGCACACCCGCACGCTGTCGGATGGCAGCCGCGGGCGCCCGCTCGAAGTGACGTGCGTGGTCGTCGGCGACGGTCGCCGCTGGCCGGAGCCCGCCGAGCACGACTTCCAGTTCGGCGAATGGCTGCGGGCCGACATCCATGGCGGGCAGACGCTGGAACCGACCGTCGACCCCGACGTGCCGATCCTGCTCGCGACGGCGCACGCCGCACACCGGGTGCTGCGCGGCCGCCCGTTCGCCGACGCCGTCGACCAGGTGGCGCCCGCCGAGCTGCGCGAAGCCATGCTCGCGACCGTCCCCGACATCCTCGAGGAGATCGAGGGCGACGAGCGGAACACGCTGCTCGCGTTCGCCCGCATCGTGACGACGCTCCGCACCGGCGAGATCGTGCCGAAAGACGTCGCCGCGGCATCGGTGGCGGCCACGTTGGAGCCGGGCGAACGCGCGCTCCTCGAGCGCGCACGGGCCGGCTACCTCGGCGAGGCGGCCGACGACTGGACGGGCCTCGGCGACGAGGTCACCGCACTCTCCCACGCGCTGGCGTCACAGGTGCAACAACTCGCAGCGGCCGACGAGGTCGCGTAGCGGTAGCGGGGAATCCGCACTCGACCGCGCACCGCGCCCAGGCGCATCATTGCCTCCATGACGACGCTCAGCCTCTCCGACCGGCTCAAGCTCGACCTCAGGCATCGACTGCGACCGATGTCGGGCCGCAACCCGGATGACCCGCATCGCACCGTCACCCCGCTCGAGCTGCTCTACGACCTCACGTATGTCATCGCATTCGCGGCGGCGGCCGACGAGCTCGCCCACGCACTCTTCATCGGCGAGGTCGGGTCGGGCGTCGGCGCATACGTCTTCGCGATCTTCGGGGTGTCATGGGCGTGGCTGAACTTCACGTGGTTCTCGTCGGCCTACGACAACGACGATGCGCTCGTGCGCGTGGCGGTCGTCGTGCAGATGGTCGGGGTCGTGATCTTCATCTTCGGCCTGCCGGTCAGCTTCGAGGATGCCGCGCACGGAGCGAGTCCGAACAACATGCTGCTCGTGGCGGGCTACATCGTCATGCGGGTGCCGCTGATCGCGCTGTGGTTGCGCGCGGCGCGCGAGGATCCGGCGCGGCGCCGGACATCCATCGCCTATGCGGTCGTGATCGCGGTCGCGCAGCTCGGCTGGCTGCTCACGACCATCCCCGGGATTCCGACGGGTGCGGTCATCACCGCCCTCGCCGTGTTGGCCACCGCCGAGCTCATCGCCCCGCTGGTCATCGAGCGCCGATACGGGCGCACGCCCTGGAACGCCGGCCACATCGCCGAGCGGTTCGGCCTGCTGACGCTGATCACCCTCGGAGAGGTCATCGCGGGAACGGTCGCTGCGGTCGGCGCCCTGGTGGGAGAACAGGGATGGTCGGTCGCGGCCGTCGCGATCGTCGCGGCAGGGCTCGTGATCGCCGCCGGACTGTGGTGGGCGTACTACCTCATCCCGTCGAGGACCATCCTCATGCGATGGCCGGAACGCACCTGGGGTTGGCGCTATGTGCACCTCCCCCTGTTCGGTGCCATCGCCGCCGTCGGCGCCGGCCTGCACGTCGCCGCCGAGGGCGTCGAGCACCAGGAGCTCAGCCTGCTGCAGATCACCCTCGCTCTCGCGGTGCCCGTGGCCTGCGTGGTCATCCTCGTGTTCCTGATCTGGAGCGTGCTCATGCGCTCGATGGACTTCACCCACGTGCCGCTCTTCCTCTGCAACCTCGTGCCGCTCGTCGCCGCGGTCATCATCGCCGCCTCCGTGGATGCCGGGGATCCCATCGACCTGGAGCCGGGCGGCGACCTCACCGCCCTCGTCACGGTGATCGGGCTGGTGTCGCTCTCGTGCGTCATCGAGGTCGTCGGCCACGAACTGGTCGGCTACTCGCACACGCTTCGCGCCGCGAAACGGCACCTGCTCGAGCCCGAGATCGAGGCGAGGCGCAAGTAGGGCAGGTCCACGAAGGTGCTGCCCGCGCTACCGCACCAGCTGCGCCACCTCGCCGAGCCGCCCGAGCTTGTTGGGGTTCGCGATCGAGAAGATCCGCGTGATCTTGCCGCCCTCGACCTCGAAGCAGATCGCGCCGGCGAGCTCGCCGTCGACCTCGCCGCGAATCGCGGGATGCCCGTTGACCCACGTCGGCCTCGCCTCGAACGGCACCGTGAGCTTCGAGAGACCGCCGAGCAGGTAGCGGGCGATCTTGTCGGCGCCGTGGATCGGCCGGAGCGCGGCACCGCGCACGAGCCCGCCGCCGTCGGCGACGGAGACGACATCGGGTGCGAGCACGTCCATCAGCCCCTGCAGGTCGCCCGAGTTGACCGCGGTGAGAAACCTCGCGACGACCGCCTCCTGCTCGGCACGATCGACCGTGACGCGCGGGCGCCGGGCGGCGACATGATCCTTCGCCCGGTGGGCGATCTGCCGCACGGCCGCCGGCGACTTGTCGACGGCCGCCGCGATCTCGTCGTACGGCACGTCGAACACCTCCCGCAGCACGAACACCGCGCGCTCGGTCGGACCGAGCGTCTCGAGCACCGTCAGCATCGCGATCGACACGCTCTCGGCCAACTCGACGTCGTCCGCGACATCCGGACTCGTGAGCAGCGGCTCGGGCAGCCACTCCCCCACGTACGACTCGCGCCGCCGCGACATCGTGCGCAAGTGGTTCAGGGCCTGCCTGGTCACGATGCGCACGAGGTACGCGCGCGAATCGCGCACCTCGCGGCGGTCGACCTGATCCCACCGCAGCCAGGACTCCTGCAGCACGTCTTCGGCATCGGCCGCGGAGCCGAGCATCTCGTACGCGACCGTGAAGAGCAGGCCGCGGTGGGTGACGAACGGATCGTCGGTCATGAGGCCGAGCCTATGGCACCGGCCGTGGCATCCGCTTTGGTGGCGAGCGGCGGCATCTCACAAGCATCCGCATAGCCCTCGGAATGGATGCCGAGCGCCACGTTCATGCGCGAGCTCATGTTCATGAACGCGACCTTGGCGGTGAGCTCGATGAGCGCGGCCGGGCCGAGCGCGTCGAGCAGCGCGGCCGACTGCTCGTCGGTGACGGCGGGCGGGGTCTGGCTCATCGCTTCCGCGTACTCCATGACCCGACGCTCGACGGGCGTGAACACGGATGCCTCGCGCCAGTTCGGCACCTGCCGCGCCTTCTCCTCGTCGAGCCCGTCGTTGTGCGTCTTGTAGTAGTTGAAGTCGAGGCACCAGCTGCAGCCGATGTACGCCGCCGTCGCCATCACCGCGTAGCTCGCGAGGTTCTCGTCGAGCTCGTCGAGCGCATCGATCTTGCGACCGATGCCCATCGAGGCCCGCATCAGAGCGGGGTGGTGCGCGAGCACGCCCATCGAGTCGGGAACCCGGCCGATCATGCGGCGGGCGGCGACCTTCACGACCGCTCCGAAGACTCCGGTGAGCTCCGTCGGCGGGATGCGGGTCTGGGTGGTCATCTTGTCCTCCTGTGATCGTCGACGGCCCGGGTTGGTTCCCGGATGATCCGTCGACATGAAGACACCGGATGTCGCGAGGTTGTGACACATCGCCTCATGTCGGGCCGAACCGCTCCGCTGAGGCGGAACTGGCATACCGAACTCGCGAAGATGGTCGCCTCGCGCGACAGTGCCCGCTCATGCGGCTGCCGGATGGAAGGACATGCGGGTCAGCCCCGCCTCGTAGGCTGGAAGCGTGCCCCGACTTCACGCAGAGCCCGACCTCTCCAAGTGGGTGCCCATCACGGACTCCCTCGGATTCCGCGGCCGCCGCCACCGCAAGGCGGCGATCGCGATGCTGCTCTCGCAGGCCAAGGGACCGGGCGCGGCGCCGGCCGGCGCCGGCAGCGGCTTCAGCGCCTGGGCGATGAGCCAAGCGGTTCCGTTCCTGATGCGCAAGGCGGCAGGCCGCGTACTCGTCTGGGTGTGGAAGGCCGAGCCCGAACTGCTCGTCGTGATGGCGCAGGTGCAGGAGGCGACACCCCAGCTGCGGATGGCGCGGGCATCGATGCCGATCGAGTACGACGACACCGAGGAGTTCCGCGGCAACTACCTCGGCGTCGGTGAGAAGCTCGCGACGCCGCTGCCCGAGGGCGGTCGCCCGCCGTTCGCCACGTACACCTGGGATCTCGGCACGCACTTCGTGAGCGTGACGGCCGTGTGCAGCGATCGCGAACGGTTCGGCACCGTCATCGGAGCCGTCGACGACCTCGCGCGCGGCCTTCGCGTCGTCGACGATCTCACGATCGGGGAATCGGCGACCGTGCTGCGGATCGACCCCGCCTGATGATTCGCGTCGTGCTCTTCGATCTCGACGGCGTCATCCGACACTTCGACCCCGATCACCTCACCGACATCGAACGCAGGCACGGGCTCGCTGCCGGCACGATCGCCGGCATCGCCTTCGCGACACCGCTGATCGAGGAGGTCACCACCGGGCGCATCACGCGAGCCGAGTGGGTGCGCCAGGTCAGCGCTTCGGCCGGCAGCGCACCGGCCGCCGAGGAGTGGGGCGTGCAACCCTCGGTCGTCGATGAGGCGATGCTGGATCTGTCCGATGAGCTCCGCAGCATGGGCCTCACGACGGCGGTGCTCACCAACGGCACCGACACGATCCCGGCCGAGATCGCTGCGCTGGGTATCGCCGACCGGTTCGATGCGATCTTCAACTCCGCCGACATCGGCTTCGTGAAGCCCGACGTTCGCGCGTTCGAGCATGTGCTCGATGCCCTCGGGGTGACCGGCGCAGAGGTGTTCTTCACCGACGACACCGCCTCGAAACTCGTCGGCGCCGACCGTCTCTCGATGCGCACCCACGTGTTCGGCGGCGTCGACGGCCTTCGCGACCAGCTCCGGGCGGCGGGTATCGGGGTTCGATAGTCCTCGACAGCACTGACGAAGAATCCGTGGAGCGCACGGATGCCGCGGCGATCAGACTGACCTACCGTGCCGGCATGACATCTGAATCCGGCGCCGACCGCGCGCCCGAAACCCAATCGAGTCGACGTGGGCGAGTCCCGCTCTGGGCGCGCCTCGCGGTGCCCGTCGTCGCCGTCGCCGGCGTGGCCGCCCTGATCGTCGGCGTCGCGGCTGCCGGCGCGCAGCCGCCGGCGACCGTCGAGTCCATGTGCCGTTCGGCGATCGAGGCCAAGCTCGAAGTGCGCGGACACTCCGAGATCGACATCGGCAGTTCGTTGCGGGTCACCGAGGCCGACGGCGCGCAGCGCGTGTCGGGCTCCGTCGCCTCCACCGACGACTCGGGTCACGTGCGGCAGGCCGACCTCCGCTGCGTCGTGCGCGATGAAGGCGAGTCGATGCGCGTCGTCAGCGCGCGCGTGTCTCGGTGACGTCGCGGCCGGCCACGACGGCGCGCACCGCATCGAGCACGGCCTGCAGGGCGGGCGAGTCGGCCTGACTGCGGCGGTGCACCGCCGCGATGGCGCGGGTCGATGCCGGGCGCACGGTCGGGATCGCCACGAGCTCGGGATGCAGCGGCGGCCGCCCCATGCGCGGCACGAGCGCGACCCCGAGGCCCGCACGCACGAGCTCGAGGTGGTTCTCGAACTCCATCGACTCGTGCACGATGCGCGGCGCGTTCGAGACGCCGTCGAACAGTCGCCGCAACCACTGCCGGCAGATCGTCGAGTCGAACGTCGCGATCCACTCCTCGTCGGCGAGATCGACGGGGGTCAGCTCGGTGCGGCCGGCGAGCGGGTGCTCCCGGCGCAGCACGACGTCGGCGACATCCGTGAACAATGGCGTCTCGACCAGGTGGTCGGGCATCGCGAGGGCCACGCCGCCCCATCGGTGCACGATGCCGAGGTCGCGCTGACCTGATGCGACGAGCGCGATGGTCTCCCACGGCTCGCTCTCGCGGAGCGGCACCCGCAGCTCGGGATGCTCGGCGCGGAGGCGCGCGAGCACGTCGGTGAGGATGCCGCGCACCGCCGTGGAGAACGCGCCGATGCGCACCTCCCCCGTGACCCGGCGTTCGGGGTCGCCCGCGCCGCCGGAGAGGTGCAGGTCGGCCTCGATGCGCTCGAGGTCGGCGAGCACGGTCGCCGACGAGGTGACGAGCTGACGCCCGGCGTCGGTCAGCACGACACCGCGGCCCGCCCGTTCGAGCAGTGCGACGCGGGTGTCGCGCTCGAGGCGCTTGATCTGCTGCGACACCGCCGACGGCGTGAAACCGAGGGCGTCGGCCGCTGCGGCGACGCTTCCGTTCGTGGCCACGGAACGCAGCGCGACCACGGCTTCGAGATCGATCATGCAGCGATGCTACCGAATCAAGCGCAGAAATGATCGCTGGTGTTTCCGGATGCCTCGGTGTGAGATGTGATCATGACGAGACGCGACATGCTGCTGGCTGCCCTGGTGGCGACGCTCTGGGGGTTCAACTTCGTCGTCATCGACTGGGGCATGGCCGGCATCCCGCCGCTGTTCTTCGTCGCCGTGCGCTTCGCCGTCGTCGCGCTCGCGGTCGTCGTCGTGCCCCGCCCCCTCGCGAGCTGGAAGACGGTCGTCGGCATCGGGCTCTTCATGAGCCTCGGCCAGTTCGCCCTGCTGTACACGTCGATCGCGCTCGGGCTGCAGCCCGGCATCGCGGCCCTGCTGCTGCAGGCGCAGGTCGTGCTGACGGTCGTCGTCGCGGCGCTCGCCCTCCGCGAGCGCCCGAACCGCATGCAGACGATCGGCGTGCTGATCGGCACCGTCGGACTCGGTATCGTGGCACTCGGCCGCGGCGGCGACGCGCCGGCGCTCGCGGTCGTGCTGTGCCTGCTCGCCGCACTCTCGTGGGCGATCGGCAACGTCATCTCGCGCCGGGCCGGCCCGGTCGCGCCCACGAAACGCTTCGGCGCACTCTCGCTGACGGTGTGGTCGTCGCTCGTCGTGCCCCTGCCGGCCCTTGCCCTCTCGGCGATGATCGAGGGGCCGCAGGCGATCGCCGCGGGCATCGAGGCGTTCGGCTGGCGCCCGATCGTGTCGACGCTCTACACCGCGGGTCTCTGCACCCTCGTCGGCTATGCGATCTTCAACGCGCTGCTCGCGCGCAACCGCTCGGCGTCGGTCGTGCCATGGGTGCTGCTCGCGCCCGTCGTGGCGATGGCATCCGCGGCCCTGCTGCTCGGCCAGGTACCGAACCTGTGGGAGACCGTCGGCGGCCTCGTGCTCGTCGGCGGCGTCTTCATCGCGAACGCTCCGGCACGGCGTCGCGCGGGCCGTTCGGGCCGCCCAGACCCCGCGGCATCCGTGCCCGCGCCGGTCTCGACTTCCTCCGCCTGAGCGAGCGGTCGCGTCGCGTCAGACCCTGCTCAGCCCCGGCGCGGGGTCAGCCGGATCACGGGGATCACCCGATCGGTGATGCGCTCGTACTTCGCGAACCCCGGTGCCTGCGTCGTGATCCTCCGCCACGCGGTCTCGCGCTCGGCGCCGTGCAGCTGCTCGGCGGTGACCTCGATGCGACGCCCGGCGTACTCGATGCGCACCCGGTCGGGGTGGGCCGCGACGTTGTAGTACCACGAGGGATTGCGGGCGGCACCGTTCGCCGAGGCCACGATGAGCCTGAACTCGCCGCCCTCGGGGAACCAGCGCACCGGAGTCATCCGCTCTTCGCCGGTCTTCTTGCCGACCGTCACGAGCACGAGCTTGTTGCCGCTGCGGTCGCCCTTGCGACGCAGGCGCTGGGCCATCCGCAGGTTGGCCCAGCGCTCGAAGCGGTTGCGTCCGGGCTGACGGGCTCCGTGGGTTCCGTTGTGAGTGTCGAATGCCATGACGTTCGCCTCCCTGAGGTGCGATGCCTACGTCAATCATCCCGCGAACAAGCGCTTGCGACCCCGGAAATTCAGGCGGCACGGCTAGGCGACGGGCGGGCCATGCTCCGTGCCCGGCATCGTTGACGCGCCGCGCGCACGGGCGTAGACCTGAGGCATCCGAGAAGGAGGTGCCGTCATGGCGAAAGATCTCATGGTCACTCTCGAAGACCAGCCCGGTGAGGGGGCTCGACTCGGCGAGGCGCTCGGGAGGGCGGGTGTCAACATCGAGGGCCTCTGCGCGATCATGGAAGGCGGTCGGGGCGCCGTCCACATCCTCGTCGAAGACGTCGCGGGCGCCAGGGCCGCGCTCGAGGGCATCGGCATCACGGTCGACGCCGAGACCGACGTCATCGTCAGCCCGGCACTGCCCGACCCCGACATCGACACGCCGGGCGTGTTCGGCGGGATGGCGCGAGCGCTGGCCGAAGCAGGCATCAACATCTCACTCGTCTATGTGGCCGCCAGGAACCGCGTCGTGCTCGCGACGGACGACAACCAACGCGCGACGAAGCTGCTGCAGACGCTGATGTAGCGGCCCCGGCAGACGGAGTCCACGAGCGGGCGCTGCGCTACTGCCGCGCGTCGATGATCTGCTCGAGCACCCGCTCGTAGGCGCCGGGCCCGATCGAGATCGCCCCCGCGAACGGATGGTCCGTATCGGCCGTGACGAAGATGACGAGGCCGATGAACAGCGCGAGCAGGCCCGCCATGAGCAGGTGCAGGCGCTGACTCGAGACGTGGATGAACGCGATCAGCACCGCGTTGACGGCAGCACCGACCCAGATGACGACCCAGAAGAGCGGCGGCAGCGAGAGCACGGTGGCGTCGATCCGGGCTCGGCGCGACTCGATGAAGTCGTCGAAGGTGGCGAGCGCCTGCTCGAACTCCGCCTGATCGCCGCGGGTCTCGGCCTCGACGTCGTGCAGCAGTCGCTCGAACTCGTCGACCTGGACGTCGCTGGCTCCGGGGAGGTCCCCCGCCGCCTGATCGGGGAAGTCGACCTCGATGACCGCGTGCATGTACGCGTCGATCACCTGTCGCATCTCGTCGCCCTGCTCGTCGGGCAATCCGGTGGTCGCTCGATAGAGCGCGCCGATGCGACCGGCCTCCTCGATCGTGGCCTGACGGGTGGTGGCGAAGTTCTCGTAGACCGAGACCGCGACGAGCGCGAGCAGGATGCCGAAGAAGACGCCGAAGGTGCCGATGACGTGGGCGAGCGCGCGGTCCCACTCCTTCGGGTCGGTCACGAGCCGGTCGACGACCGGTCGCAGCGCGACGACGGTCAGGCAGGAGAGCACCACGAACCCGCCCACGAACAGCGGCAGCGTGATCAGGATGCTCGTTTCGTAGAACCAGTCCACCATGCTCGTTCCCCCACCCCCGTGGAGGACGGGCGACGAATGCCCGTCGATGCCGCTCAGCCTATGGAAGGGGCACGGTCGCCCGCCATCCCCAATCCGAGCTCGGGCAGGTGGTCAGGCAGCGGCCTCGGCCCCGACGAAGTGCTCGAGCACGAGGTCGGTCACGGCCTCGGGAGCGTCGTCGGTCATGTAGTGCGCCGCGCCGTCGACGAAGGCGAACTCGAAGCGATCGGCGTAGCGCGACAGGTCGCCGCTCAGCCGGCGCACGAGATCCTCGGTCCACGGGCGGTCGAGTCGCCCGAAGACGCACAGCGTCGGCGGATGCATCCGCTGCTTCTTGTAGACGCCGCGCGAGATGCGCATGAGCTCGGGAAGGATCATGCCCCGGGTCTGCTCGCGCACGGCGGCGTCGATCGCGGGGATCTGCATCGGGGCGAGATAGGCCTCGACGGTGCCGGGCGGCAGGGGCCGGGCCACGTGGGCCGGGTCGAAGAGGCCGGCGAGGGAGGCGCCGGGCCGGTGCATGACGAGCGGCGGCAGGTGCCGGAGTCCGCTCATCATCTTGGGGCTGAACGACATGAACGGCGGCGGCACCGAGAGCATGACGAACGCCTCGACGCGATCGGGGTGCGTGTAGGCGAACTGCATGCCGATGACGGCTCCGATGTCGTGGCAGACCAGTCGCACCCGGTCGAGGCCGAGCGCGGCGAGCACGGCCACGAGGTCGTGCATGCACGTCTCACGCGCGATGCCGGGGTGCTCGGCGACGGTCCAGCCGGAGCCGCGCATGTCGGGGCAGTACACGCGGTACCGCTCCCCGAGCGCCGGCGCGATCGCGCGCCACTGCCACCAGTGCTGCGGAAACCCGTGCAGCATCACGACCGGGTCGCCGTCGCTCCTGCCGGTGACGGCGACGTGCGTGGCGAGCCCCGGCGTCGTGACCGTCAGGTGTTCGAATCCGGATGCCTCGGGCATCTGCGTGTCCATGATGACCCCTTCGTCGCGGCCGATACTATGTTCGTAGTAGACCTACTATGAACATAGTAAATCGTTCGACGAGAGGTGTCCATGGCCGCGACGAAGGAACGCGCACTCGAAGCGGCGGTCGAGCTGCTCGGCACCGACGGCGTGCGGGCGCTCAGCCACGCGCGCGTCGACGAACGGGCAGGCCTCCCCGCCGGGTCGACCTCGAACTGGTTCCGCACGCGGCGCGCACTGCTCGGCGGCATCATCGACTGGATGGCCGAGCAGGAGCGAGCGGACTTCTCCCCGGCGCTGCTCGAACGGCCGACTCCTGAGACGATCATCGAAGGGCTCTGCACGGTGTTCCTCCTGGAGACCGGGCCCTTCGCAGCTCGGACCCGGGCGCGCTACGCCCTCTTCCTCGAACTCGCCGCCGACGACGAACTGCTCGCTCCGCTCAGCCGCCAGCGCCGTGAGTTCGAGCGATGGACGGATCGGCTGGTGACCGAGGCGGGCATCCCCGACCCCGTGCCCGCCGCGCGGACCATCATGGCCCTCGGCGACGGACTGGTGCTGCACCGCCTGACCGTCGACCCCGAGCTCGACGCCCGGCCCGTCATCGAGCGCGCCGTGCGTGCGCTCGCGGCATCCGTCGGATGAGCGGATGAATTCGTGAGAAGTTCTGCCCGAAGTGTCCGATCGGGCGCACGCTGTTCGTAGCACGGGTGAACGGTCGCCGCGAGGGCGACCCGGGAAGGGACCACGATCATGAAGCTGATCACCAACACCCAGATCACCGTCGACGGCGTGATGCAGGCCAACGGCGGCAACAACCCCGAGTTCGACCCCGGCTTCGAGCGCGGCGGATGGGCGCTGCCCGTCGGCGACGACGAGTCGACCGGCTACATCGGCGACTACTACCGGCGCGCCGACGCGTTCCTCTTCGGCCGGCGCACCTACGAGCTCTTCGCCGGGTACTGGGGCGTGCAGGACGACTTCGACAACCCGTTCGTGAGCTCGCTGAACTCGCGCCCGAAGTTCGTCGCGTCGAACACGATCACCGACCCGCAGTGGGCCGACACGACGGTGCTCTCCGGAGACCTCGAAGCCGCCGTGCGCGAGCTGAAGGCACGCCCGGGCGGCGAGCTGCAGGTGCACGGCAGCGGGCAGCTGATCCGCTGGCTACTCGAACGCGAGCTCGTCGACGAGATGACGCTCATCGTCTGCCCCGTGATCGTCGGTGCGGGCACCCGCCTCTTCCCCGACGAGGGCAAGGACTTCGCGCTGGAGCTGCTCGAGTCGCGCGCGTTCCCGACCGGCATCGTCGCGCAGACCTACCGCCCCTCGGGTCGCCCGCAGTACGCATAGCCGTGCCGGGCCGCGCAGGTCAGAATGTCCCTGAACCGCATGTGGAGGTATGAGATGCAGTACCTGGTTTCCGTGATCGACAACCGGACCAACTCCGGCACGGCCGAAGAGGCGCTCGCGATCGACGAGTTCAACGAGCGGCTTCGAGCGGGCGGCCACTGGGTCTTCGCCGCCGGACTGGCGGCGCCCGAGGCGTCGACGGTCATCGACGGTCGAGGCGAGGAGCCGGTGTTCTCCGACGGGCCCTTCGTCGAGTCGAAGGAGCACATGGCCGGCCTCTGGATCATCGAAGCACCCGACCTCGACGTCGCGCTCGAACTCATGGCCGCCGGGTCGAAGGCCTGCAACCGCCGGCTCGAGGTTCGGCCGATGCTCTTCGAGTGAGCGCCGGCCGAGTGAGCGCCAGCCGAGGGAGGGCCGGTCGCGTGAACCGCCTCGACGCACGCGAGGCGATCACCCGGGCGCACCACGCCGAGTGGGCCCGGGTGGTCGCCTCGCTCACCCGGCGGTTCGGCGACCTCGACATCGCCGAGGAGGCGGCCGCCGAGGCCTTCGCGAAGGCGGTCGAGCGGTGGCCGGCCGACGGCGTGCCGCCGAACCCGGGCGCCTGGCTCACGACGACCGCGAACCATTCGGCGATCGACCGCATCAGGCGCGAGCACAAGCGCACCGACAAGCACCGGGAGGCGATGATGCTGACCGACGACACCCCGCCCGAGCCGCTCGGCGCCATCGACGACGACCGGCTGCGACTGATCTTCACGTGCTGCCACCCCGCCCTCGCGATGGAGGCGCGCATCGCGCTCACGCTGCGCATGGTCGGCGGCCTGACCGTGCCCGAGATCGCCCGCGGGTTCCTCGTGCAGGAGTCGGCCATGGCCCGGCGCATCACTCGCGCGAAGGGCAAGATCGCGGCAGCCGGCATCCCCTACCGCGTGCCCGCTGCGAAGGACCTGCCCGCGCGCGTTACCGGCGTGCTCGCCGTGCTGTACCTCGTGTTCAACGAGGGCTACCTCGCGACCGGCTCCGACGCCGACCCCGTGCGCGCCGACCTGACCGCCGAGGCGATCCGGCTCACGCGCCTGATCCGCGCGCTGCTGCCCGACGACGGCGAGGTGGCGGGCCTCCTGGCGCTCATGCTGCTCATCGAGGGCCGTCGCCCCGCTCGCGTCTCGGCGCAGGGCGAGCTCGTCGCCCTCGGCGACCAGGACCGCGAGCTCTGGAACACCGCGCTGATCGACGAGGGCCATCGACTCGTGCGCGAGCGACTGGCATCCGGAATCGCACCTGGCCGCTACCAATTGCTCGCGGCCGTCAACGCCGTGCACACCGACGCGCGCGACGCCGACGACACCGACTGGGGGCAGGTCGTCGCGCTCTACGACCAGTTGGTGCGGCAGGACCCCTCGCCGATCGTCGCCCTCAACCGCGCGATCGCGGTCGCAGAGGTCGACGGGCCGGATGCCGCGCTGCCGATCATCGACCGCCTCGATGGCGCGCTGCACGGGTATCACGCGTTCCACGCCTCCCGGGCCGAACTGCTGCGACGGCTCGGCCGACGCGACGAGGCGCTCGCAGCGTACGACCTGGCCATCGCCCTCGCCGGCAACAGCGCTGAGCGCGCCCACCTGTCACGCCGTCGCGACGAGCTCGCCTGAGCCGGGCGACCGCCGCCTACGCCCAGCCGAGCTCGCGGAGCTTCGCGTCGTCGAGCCCGAAGTAGTGGCCGATCTCGTGCACGAGCGTGATGCGCACGCGCGTGCGCAGCGATTCGAGGTCGGAGCTGTGCTCCTGCATGTTGTTCTGGAACAGCGTGATGCGGTCGGGGAGCTCCCCGAAGCCGTAGACGCCTCGCGTCTTCAGCGGGCGCCCGCTGTACAGCCCGAACAGGCGCGGCCGCTGATCGAGCGGCTGGTTCTCGATCAGGATCGCGACGTTCTCGACGCCGCGCAGCATCTCGTCGGGCAGCGCATCGAACACCTCGCCGACCATGCGCTCGAAGTCCTCATCGGAGATCTCGACCATGCTCCCATTGTGCTCGCTCCCCACGTCGTTGCGGCCGTGCATCGTCCCCGAGCGGCCCGCGCACTGGGGGCATCGGAGCACCGTCTCCGATCTGTAGCGTGAGCGCGTGACATCCGGTTCCACTGGCATCGCCGACGGTGCCCCTGCAGCGACGCCGCCCCCTCGGCCGCCTCGCGGATGGTACCGAGATCAGGCGGATGCCACGCAGTGGCGATTCTGGACGGGCGCCGCGTGGACCGAGCACCGGCATGCGCGCGACGCGCAGCACACCGCCGACTTCCTCCCCGAGGGCCCGACGACGAGCGCCGCCCCGGTCGACCTCCGCGGTCGCGTGCCGGCGCACTCGGTGATCGAGAAGCTGATCGAGCTCGACGGCGCAGGGCTCCACGCCGAGCAGTACTCCTGGCACTCGGGCGCGATCGGCGAACGATACGTCGCCGAGCTGCTGAGCCGGCTCGGGCCCGAATGGACGGTGCTCCACTCCGTACCGGTGGGCGTCGACGGCAGCGACATCGACCACGTGCTGATCGGGCCGCCCGGCGTCTTCACAATCAACACGAAGCACCACCCCGGCGGGCGGGTCTGGGTCGCCGGCCGCGGGTTGCGCGTCAACAATCAGCCGAAGCACTACCTCTCGAACGCGGCGCACGAAGCGGCCCGCGCCGAGCGCCTGCTCTCGAGGGCGAGCGGCCTGTCGGTCGAGGTGGTGGGCATCATCGTGATCGTCGGCGCGAGCGTCACCGTCAAGGCGCCACCGCACAGCGACTCCGCGCAGATCGGCGTCATCCCCGCAGCCGCCCTGCTGCAGACGGTGCAGGTGCGCCGGGCGTACAGCGACGAGCAGCTCGCGCGCATCGTCGCGGCGGCCGTGCGACCCGAAACCTGGAGTTCCGCACGCCCGAAGCGATCCGCGGACCCGGCGTCACTGCTCGCGGAGTTCGAACGCATCGATCTGCGCCTCCGGTCGCAGCCGCGCTCCGCGCCCACCGGTCGTGCCGCTCCGCGGTCGACTGTCCGACGCCGTCGGAGCTTCGGCGAGGTCGTGCTCAGGTTCCTTACGGTCGGCGCCGTCGTGGTCGGAACCTGGTGGATCCTCTCCACGGCGGTGCCGCTCGTGCTCCAGAACTTCGCGGCCTCGAGCCAGGTAGGAACTGCCGAACGGGCGGAGCTGGCGGCCCTGACCGCGTCGGCGTCAGCCGCGGCATCCGCTCTCGATGAGATCGCAGCGGGCGGCGCTCGCCCGGCCGCGTTGACGATCACGCCCGGCGATGCCCTGCTGTTGACGGACACGGGCGCGACGGTGGCAGACCTCCCCGACGGCACGACCGGCAGCTACACGGTGAGCCCTGACGGCCTGTCGTACACGCTGACCCTGACGGCGCCCTCCACCGGCGCCACGGTGACCGTGACGCCGGAGCTCGGCGTCGTCGCGAACGACGGGTGAGCGGGCGGACGAGCGGGCGCGACCGGTTCAACGCCCCTGGACGAGCGGCAGTGCGTCGCCGAGCACGGGTGCGAGCGCGAACCTCGCGGGCCCGAGGTACCGGCTGAGTTCGGGGCGGCCGTAGCGGATCGGCACCTGCGTCGTTCCCTTGGCCGGGTACATCTCGTACTCGTCGCGAAGGGTCCCGAGGAAGTGGGGGCCGAGCGCCGGAGCCGCGCCCGCGATGACGATCTCCTCGGGGTCGAGCAGGGCCGAGCTGATGCGCAGGGCACGCGCGAGCGCCCGTGCTCCGAAACCCATGCGCTCCCGCGCCTCGGCGGTCGATGCGAGCAGGCTCGTGTCGTGATCGTCGAGCTCGTCGGTGTACGAGTCGCCGAGCATCGCACTCATCGAGGTGGCCGACTCGAGGCATCCCGACAGGCCGCATCGGCACCTCGTGCGCTCGCCCTCATAGATCACGCGAACGTGCCCGATCTCACCGGCCCGGCCGGTCGCCCCCGACATGAGCGAGCCGCCGTTCGTGATCGCGGCGCCGACTCCCTCGCCGAGGTGCACCACGAGTCGAATCGCCCGGTCGTCGGCGTCGACGGCCTCGGTGAGCGCCTCGGCGTCGACGTCGTTCACGACGGAGGTCGGCGCGCCGATGGCCTCCTCCAGGATGTCGGCGAGCGGGACGTTCCGCCAGCCGAGCTGCACGCTGTCGACGACGACCCCGTCGGCCGTGACGCCGGGCACCTGCACGCACGCGGCGAGCACCTGCGGCTCGAATCCCGTGGTGAGGTCGCGAATCGCGTCGACGACGGTCGAGACCTCCATGCCGCCCGTGACATCCCGACGCCGGCTCGCGACGGTGTTGCCCGCGAGGTCGACGAGTGCGGTGTCGATCGCGCGCGTGCGCACCACCGCGACCACGATGAGGTACGCGTCGCTCTGGATCTCGAGCCGGGTGGCCCGCTTGCCGCCGGTGCTCTCGGCGCGACCGGTCTCGACGACGAGGCCGAGCGCGATCAGCTCCGCGACGAGCGACGACGCGGTCGCCGAGGTGAGCCCGGTGCGCCGTGCGATGACCGCCCGCGTGACCGGCGCGGGCTCCCGTGCGATGAGGCCGAGTGCTCGCAGCAGGTGCTCGCGCCGGATGCCCGTCTGCGCCTCGAACTGGCCGGTGCGCGCGAATCTGCGCAGCAGGTCGGACTTGCGCTGCAGGTCGGCGGTGCTCACTCTCATCGTCTCCTCGCTCGTGCCGGCGGTCGCGGATGCCTGTGCCTGCACGAAGACATCTTGCCCCTTGACGCTCGGACTTGGGATCCCATAGGTTCGGGACTACTTAGTTTACTCAGTCAACAAAGTGAGTGCCGAACGGATCACGGCGCCGCCGTTGACGACAGCTTCGTCGAGACAGTTGGAGGCAATGATGCAGTCAATTCGCAAGACGCTCGCCACGGTGGGAATCTCCGCCGTCGCCCTCGCCGGGATGCTCACGCCGCTCTCGGCGTCGGCAGCACCACCATCGGGGCCACTGCCGACGGTGAGCCCGACGCCCCAGTCGATGACCCGCGCCGGCTCCGACATCAACGTGCCGGGACGCGCCGAGATCGTCGTCGATGACAACACGGATGCCGCGGCGCTCGCCGAACTGCGCGAGACCCTCAGCGAGCACGGCGTCGACCGCATCGACGAGCGCACGAAGGCGACGGGCAAGGCGAAGCTCACGATCAGGCTCGGCGCCGCCTCGAGGGCCGACATCGACGCCGCACTCGGCGACACGGAGGCTCCGTCGCACGCCGAGGGCTACGCGATCCGCGCCGCCACCACGAAGGGGCCGCACGGCGACATCGCGCTGGGCGGCGTCGACGCTGCCGGCCAGTACTACGCCGTCAAGACCTTCGACCAGCTGTTCGTGCCGAAGAAGGAGAACAAGTTCCGCATCGCCGGCGCCTCGATCAGCGACTTCCCCTCGATGCCGCTCCGCGGCACGATCGAGGGCTTCTACGGTGAGCCGTGGTCGCATGAGGAACGGCTCGACCAGCTCGAGTTCTACGGCGACGTCAAGGCGAACACCTACATCTACGCGCCGAAGGACGACCCGTACCACCGCGATCGCTGGCGCGACCCCTACCCCGCCGACAAGCTCGCGGAGCTCGGCGACCTCGTGACGACGGCGACCGACAACCACGTGCGCTTCACCTTCGCGCTCTCGCCTGGAAACAGCGTCTGCTACTCGAGCGACGGCGACTACCAGGCGCTCGTGGCGAAGCTGCAGCAGATGTACGACCTCGGTGTGCGGGCCTTCAACATCCCGCTCGACGACATCGACTACGGTCGCTGGCACTGCGACGGCGACCGCACGACGTTCGGCGCACCGAGTGCCCGCACGGCCGGCGTCGCGCAGGCCGCGTTCCTCGACCGCGTGCAGAAGGAGTTCGTCGAGACGCACGACGGCGTGCACCCGCTGCAGATGGTGCCGACCGAGTACTCGAACACCGCCGACTCCGGCTACAAGACCGCGCTCCGCACGATGGACGAGGACGTCGTCGTCATGTGGACCGGCGAAGGCGTCGTGCCGCAGTCGGTGACGGTCGCACAGGCGACGCAGGCCGCCACGGTGTTCGGCGGCCCGACGTTCCTGTGGGACAACTATCCGGTCAACGACTTCGGCAACACCTCGGGCCGACTGCTCATGGCGCCGTACGACAAGCGCGAGGCCGGCCTCGGCGAGTACCTCGCGGGCATCGTCTCGAACCCGATGAACCAGGCCGCGGCCAGCAAGATCGCGATCTTCGGCGTCGCCGACTTCACCTGGAAAGACGAGGCGTACGACGCAGGGCACAACTGGACAGAGGCTCTCTCGTACATTGCGAACGAGGATGCCTCGACGGCCGCTGCGCTCCGCGTCTTCGCCGACCTGAACCACCTCGCACCGACCTTCGGGGCGCCGTGGCAGCCGCAGGCCCCCGAGCTCTCGGCTCGCATCGCGGAGTTCTGGGAGACCTGGAGCGCCGGCGACAAGGCCGGCGCCGTGGCCGAGCTGCGCAGCTACGCGCAGTCCATCGCCGACGCCCCCGAGGCGATCCGCACGGGCAGCACCGATCCGGCGTTCGTGTCGGACTCGAGCCCGTGGCTCGACGCTGCAGCCCTGTGGGGTCGGTCGACCGTCGAGCTCCTCGACGCGGTGCAGGCACGGATCGACGGCGACCAGGCGGCATCCGACGCCCTCGCCGCCTCGGCGAAGGCCACGGCCGCGCAGGCCGCGGCCGTCGTCGTCGACCCGCCCGACAACGCGTGGGGCGCGGCGAAGGTGCGGATCGCCGACGGCGTGCTCGACGCCTTCCAGGGCCGCATCGGGTTCACGCTCGCGATGTGGGACGCGGGCGATGTCGTCAACGTCGCGCCGAGCGGCACGGCGACCGCGTCGAGCACCGAGGTGCCGCAGTTCGGCGCCGAGAAGGTCAACGACGACAATCCCTCGACGCGCTGGGCCTCCGGCTACAGCGACGACTCGTGGGTGCAGGTGAAGCTCGCCGAGCCGACGGTCGTGCGCGGCATCACACTCAACTGGGAGTCGGCGTGCGCCAACGCCTACGAGCTGCAGACGTCGACCGACGGCACGACGTGGACGACCATCCGCACGGTCGACGACTCGACCTGCGCGCTCGACGTCTCCACCTTCGCCGAGAGCGAGCCCGTGCAGTACGTGCGCATGCAGGGCATCGACCGCAAGACCACGTGGGGCTACTCGATCTACGAGATCGGCGTCTACGCGGCAGGCTGATCCTCGATCCGTCGAAACACCGGGTGCCCTCCCGCTCGCACCGAGCGGGAGGGCACCCGTTCCGTTGCACGGTCGACATCGTCGGAGGGTGCGAGTAACTTCGCGTTCGGAATCGCCAGGAACACGACGAACGGGGAATCGATGTCAGAAGTGCTGCTCTTCCACCACTCGCTCGGCCCGACCGAGGGCCTGTACGCCTTCGCCGCCGAGCTCCGAGAGGCCGGCCACACCGTGCACACGCCCGATCTCTTCGACGGGCGCACCTTCGCGACGATCGACGAGGGCGTCGCGTACGCGCGCGAGGTCGGCTGGGAGGAGATCATGGCCCGCGGCGAGCGGGCAGCCGCGGAGCTGCCGAACGAGGTCGTCTACGGCGGCTTCTCGCTCGGCGTCGTGCCTGCGCAGAAGCTCGCCCAGACCCGTGCCGGCGCGCGAGGTGCGTTGTTCTTCTACTCGTGCCTGCCCGTCTCCGAGTTCGGCGCCTGGCCGGCCGGCGTGCCCGCGCAGATCCACGGCGCCGACGCCGACCCGATCTTCATCGACGAGGGCGACCTCGATGCGGCCCGCGAGTTCGTCGCCTCGGCCGACGACGCCGAGCTCTTCCTCTACCCCGGCGACCAGCACTACTTCGCCGACTCCAGCCTGCCGAGCTACGACGCGGCAGCGGCCCGGCTCCTGACCGAGCGCGTGCTCGAGTTCCTCGCGCGGGTCTGACCGGCGACAAGGGGCTCACGTGAGCACCGAGGCATCCGAGCGGTTCGCGGCCACCGACCGCGACCCGTCGCGTGCGCACTGGATGGAGCTGTTCTTCGATCTCATCTTCGTGGCGCTCGTCGGGCAGCTCGCCCACCCGCTGCATGAGCATCCCTCGGCCGCCGGCCTGTTGCTGTTCACCGTGCTGTTCGCCTCGGTGTGGTGGTCGTGGGTCAACCTGACCTTCACCGTGAACGTGATGCCGTGGCTCAGCCGTCGGCAGCTCGCCCTGGTGATGCTCGCCGCGATGTTCGCGGTCGGAGCCATCGCGGTCGCCGCCCCCGAGGCGACGGGCGAGCGGGCCTGGCTCTTCGCCGCGGGCAACGCGGCGCTCCGGCTCGTGCTGCTCGGCCTCTGGGTGGCGCAGTCATGGAGCATCGGCGCGGCGTCACGCACCCGCCTGCTCGTCTACAACGGCGCAACGGCGGTGCTCTGGTTCGTCTCGATCTGGCTGCCGAGCCCATGGATGTTCGCGCTCTGGGGTCTCAGCATCGTCGTCGAGGTGACGCTGCTCGTCACCTCGAGCAGCAGTTGGGCGGCACGCGTGCTGCCGCGCATGAACACCGAGCATCTTGCGGAGCGGTTCGGACTGCTCGTGGTCATCGTGCTCGGCGAATCGGTGCTCTCGACCGTCGGCGCCCTCAACGAGAGCTGGAACCTCCCCTCGGGCGTCGTGGGCATGCTCGGCCTCGGCGTGATCTCACTGCTCGCCTGGTCGTTCTTCATGTACGGCACCGACGCGATGCGCGTCGGGCTCGAAGCGCTGCGCGCCGCCGGCGACTACCGGGCGATCCGCGACACCGTGGCGTTCCTGCCGTTCCTCATCGTCGTCGGGGTGACCGCGATCTCGGGTGCCCTCGACAGTGCGATCCAACACCCCGACGAACCGCTCCCCCAGGCATCGGCGATCGCCCTCTGCGGAGGCATCGCGGTCTTCTACGCGACGAACGCGGCCATCTCGCTGCGCTTCGGTCGGCCGCTCCGGGCCGTGCTCGGCTGGGCGATCCCGGCCCTGCTGCTGACGGTCGCACTCGCGCTGGCGACCGCGGTGATCGATGCGGCGCTCGCGATCGCCGGCGCGGTGATCGTGCTCGTCGTCATCGTCGCGACCAGCGAGATCACCAATCGGCGGAAGCTCCGCGCCGACGCCCGCTGACTCGTCACCCGAGTCCGGCGCGCTCCTCCGCGGCATCCGCCTCGCCTTCGACCGGTCGGCTCGACAGGCCGACCGAACCCGCCCCCTCGCCCCGCGACAGCGCGGCCGACACCGCGACCGACTCGTCGACGTCGGGGTACTGCGGGCGCAGCTGCACGGCCTCCTGGCGGCGCTGCTCGCGCTTCGCCTTGCGCGCGGAGGCGACGAGGTTCAGCGCCTCGACGAGGATGGCGAACGCCATCGGCGCGTAGATGAGGGCCTTGTCGATGTGCACGCCGAAGCCCTCGGCGATGAGGAACACGCCGATGAGCAGCAGGAACGACAGCGCGAGCATCTTCACCGTCGGGTGCTGGTTGACGAACGCGAAGATGAAGCGCGACGCGAAGAGCATGATGCCGAACGAGAGCACGACGACCGTGACGATGACGACGAGGTTCTCGGTCATGCCGACGGCCGTGATGACCGAGTCGAGCGAGAACACGATGTCGAGCGCGAGGATCTGCAGGAGCACCGAGCTGAAGGTGATGCGCTTCGGCGCCGCGCCGCCGTGCTCCTCTTCGGCGCCCTCGAGCTTGTGGTGGATCTCGGTGACCGCCTTGTAGACGAGGAACAGGCCACCCGCGATGAGGATGAAGTCCTTGATCGAGAAGCCCATGCCGAACCAGACGACGACGTCTTCCTTGAGCGTGATGATCCACCCGGCGAAGAACACGAGCACGACGCGGATCACCATGGCCAGCGTGAGGCCGAGGTTGCGGGCCCGGGCCTGCTGCTCCTTCGGAAGCTTCGACGCGAGGATCGAGATGAAGATGACGTTGTCGACGCCGAGCACGACCTCGAGCACGAACAGCGTCACGAAGACGGCGATGAGGTCAGGAGTGAAGGCGAAGGAGAAGTCCACCCGCTCATGCTAGAGGGCAGGTGCGAACGGATGCCTCCGGCTTTCGGGATGCCGTCAGCTGTCGCGGAGCTGCACCCTCGCCTCGAGCCCGAGGAACTCGCCGTACCGCGCCGCGGCATCGTCGATGGCCACGACCTCGCGCTTCGACAGCGTGCGATGCGGATGCACCGCGAAGGTCACCGCCTTCGCCGTCACGGTGCGCTTCATGCCGGCGACGAGCTGCGCGTCGACGAGCGCCATGCCGATCGCCGTCTCGCGCGCCCTCGGCACGACGCCGTCGGCGTCGATCGCCCAGCGCGAGTCCTGGTAGCCGCGGTACATCTCGTCGAGCACCTGGAGTAGGTGGCCGGCGGGCGCCGCAGCGGTCGGAGCCTCGCCGGGCGCGTGCAGGAAGGTGCGTCCGTCGTGCTCGAACGAGTCGAGCCGGTCGCCGGCTGCGGCGATGCCGCGACGCACATCGGTCACGGTGAGGGTGGCCCAGTACGCGAGGTCGCGATCGGTGGCCGGGCCGTGCGAGGTGAAGTAGCGGAGGGCGAGCTCGGCGAGCGCCTCGTCGCGATCGAGACGGCGCGGGCCGGGCACCCGATCGGCGAATCGCGCATAGGTGTGCTCGCCGTCGCGCGGTGCACCGCTGCACACGATGCTCTGCACCTCGAGCAGGCCGAGCAGGAGCATGAGCTGTTGGCCCGTGAGCTGCTCGCCGCGGTCGGCGAGTCCGTCGGCGATATCGCCGCGCGTGCGGTCGGGCGCCTCGGCGAGCATCGCCTCGATGGCGTCGCCGAGCGATCCCAATCGGCCCGCGAGCGGCTGCAACTGCTGCGCGAAGATCGGCAGCACGCGCGGCGCGGTGAGTTCCTGCAGCCAGAGCGCATCATCGGCGTGCACGTAGTGCCAGGTCGAGCGCAGCACGTGGATGCGGAGCACTCGTCCATCGGCCGGCGCGTCGGCCAGGTCGCCCTGCCGCGGCGAGGAGGTGCGCGTTGCGACCGCCCATGCCGATTGCGACGCGTTCTCGGCCTGCACCGCGGTCAGGGCGCGCACCACGTCTTCGGCGGTCGAGACGGGTGCGGCGAGCAGTTGCGAGTGCAGTCGCCATCGGGCGAGGTCGCGGTCGGTGATCACCACTGCAGCGTATGTGCGACGCGCACCGGGTTCCAGAGCGATCCACGGCGCTTCGGTACTTCGGTACTTCGGTACCGCCTCCCGACACGCACACCGCTGCGCGACGCGGCCACCACGGCGGCTGCCGTGGTGGCCGCACGCGCCGCATCGGCGTAGCCTGTGCGGCGATCCGCCCACGAGCACTGGGGAGGGCCCGATGACGAGAACACCGGTCGTCTACGAGACCACGCACCGCATCGCCTTCTCGGAGCTCGATCCGTTCGAGCACGTGAGCACCGGCAATTACGCCAGGTACTTCACCGACCACCGCATGGAAGGGCTGGCGAGATACGCCGGCTGGGATCTGCCCACCCTCGGCTCGCTCGGCTTCATGACATGGGTGCGGCGCATGGAGATCGACTTCATCAGGCCGGTGACCGCCGACCAGGAGGTCTCGATCACCTCGTTCGTGCGCGAGTTCCTGGGCCCCGACGCCATGATCGAGTGCACGATGACGGATGCCGCGGGCACGACGGTCTCGACGTGCCTCATGGTCGTGGCCCACGTCGACGCCCGCACGCGGCGGGCCACGGACTGGCCCGGCGAGCTCCAGGCGCTCTTCTTCGAGCCCGGCGACTGACGCTCTCACGCGACTGACGCTCGCTC
>NZ_JBHURI010000044.1:0-34325 GCF_042673425.1 Agromyces sp. NPDC056965
GGGGTCTGCCCCCTGCGGTGCGGTGTCGTCGCCTGCCGTTCACCTCGAACGGATAGAACGGGCGAGTGGATGACGCCTGGCTGGTCTCGCTCGCCGCCTCGCCGTGGCTCCTGCCCGCGCTCTTCGCGCTCGTCGTCGGCGATGCGTTCCTCGTCGTGCTGCCGAGCGAGACCCTCGTCGTCGCGCTCGGCGCACTGGCGGCGACGACGGGGTCACCGGCGCTCTGGCAGGTCGTTCCCGTCGCCGCAGCCGGCGCGATCGTCGGCGACGGGCTCTGCTACCTGATCGGCCGACGCGTCGGCCTCGATCGCTGGCGTTGGCAGCGCACGGGCCGGACCGCAGCGGCGATCGAACGGGTCCGAGTCGCCGTGCATCGAAGGACCGCCCTGCTCGTGTTCACCGCACGGTACGTGCCGTTCGCCCGCATCGCGGTGAACCTGGCCGCCGGAGCGGGTCGGGTCCCGCTCCGGCGCTACCTCCCGCTCTCGGCCGCGGCGGGGATCGCATGGGCCGCGTACAACGTCGCGATCGGCGCGATCATCGGCAGCATGCTGCGCGACTCCCCGCTCCTCGCGATCGCCGTCTCGATCCCGATCGCCGTGGCGCTCGGACTCCTCGTCGATCGTGCGATCGTGAGGCTCGATCGCCGCCGAGCGCTCAGGGAGGCGTCACTCCCCGGTGAGACCGCCGATGAGGTGACCGAAGGGCCGGTCGAGGGCGAAGGGGTCCCTGACGTTCGCTGAGCGGTTGCTCGCGGCGACGAGTGCTGCGAGCTCACCCGACGCACGCTCGATGCGCGCCGGCAGCGTCTTCACGCTGTCGGCCGACTCGCCCCAGTCGCCGGTCGCCGCGAACACGCCCGTCGGCGCCACGATCGCATGCAGGTAGGTGAACATCGGCCGCAGTGCGTAGTCGAGCGCGAGCGAATGCCGCGGGGTGCCGGCCGTCGCGCCGATCACGACGGGCAGGTCTGCGAGCGCGGCACTGTCGATCACGTCGAAGAACGACTTGAACAGCCCCGAGTAGCTCGTCGTGAAGATGGGCGTGACGGCGATGAGTCCGTCGGCGCCCGTCACGGCCTCGATGACCGCCTCGAGCTTCGGGCTCGGGAAGCCCGTCAGCATGTGGTTCATGATGTCGGTCGCGACATCCCGGAGCTCGAAGGTCTCGACGGTCGTGTCGATGCCCTGCTCGGCGAGCTTGGCCACGGTGGCGTCGCTGAGCTTGTCGGCGAGCATGCGCGTCGACGACGGCTGGCTGAGGCCGGCCGACACGACGGCGAGGGTACGGGTCGTCATGGTCAGGCTCCCTTCACTGCTGCGGCGCCGAACGCGGCGCCCTGCGGGGCTGCGCTCGCGCCGCCGGCGGCCTTCGCCGCGTTGCGCGCGGCGACGAGCGAGTCGTGCGTCGGGGCATCCGGAACCGTCGCGGGTCGGTTCTCGCCGAACTCCTTGCGCAGTACCGGCACGACCTCCGAGCCGAGCAGGTCGAGCTGCTCGAGCACCGTCTTCAGCGGCAGGCCGGCGTGGTCCATGAGGAACAGCTGGCGCTGGTAGTCGCCCACGTAGTCGCGGAAGCCGAGCGTCTTGTCGATGACCTCCTGCGGGCTGCCGACAGTGAGCGGCGTCTGCGAGGTGAACTCCTCGAGGCTCGGGCCGTGCCCGTAGACGGGCGCGTTGTCGAAGTACGGGCGGAACTCGCGAACGGCGTCCTGCGAGTTCTTGCGCATGAACACCTGACCGCCGAGCCCGACGATCGCCTGTTCGGCCGTGCCGTGCTCGTAGTGCTCGAAGCGCTGGCGGTAGAGCGCCACCATGCGCTGGGTGTGCGAGGCGGGCCAGAAGATGTGGTTCGCGAAGAAGCCGTCGCCGTAGTAGGCGGCCTGTTCGGCGATCTCGGGGCTGCGGATCGAGCCGTGCCAGACGAACGGGGGCACGTCGTCGAGGGGGCGCGGGGTGGACTGGAAGCCCTGCAGCGGGGTGCGGAACTGGCCCTCCCAGTCGACGAAGTCCTCGCGCCACAGGCGGTGCAGCAGGTTGTAGTTCTCGAGCGCGAGGTTGATGCCCTGGCGGATGTCCTTGCCGAACCACGGGTAGACGGGGCCGGTGTTGCCGCGGCCGAGCATGAGGTCGACACGGCCGTCGGCCACGTGCTGGAGCATCGCGAAGTCCTCGGCGATCTTCACGGGGTCGTTCGTCGTGATGAGCGTCGTCGAGGTCGTCAGCTGGATCCTCGACGTCTTCGCCGCGATGTAGGCGAGGGTCGTGGTCGGCGAGGAGGAGAAGAAGGGCGGGTTGTGGTGCTCGCCGAGGGCGAAGACGTCGAGGCCCACCTCTTCGGCGTGCTGGGCGATCGTCAGCACGTCGGTGATGCGCTCGTGCTCGCTCGGCGTACGCCCCGTCGTCGGGTCTTGGGTGATGTCGCTGACGGTGAAGATTCCGAACTGCATGGTTGCCCTCCTGGGCTCTTCCTCGTGGGAGATTTCCGCGTTGCATGCTTTTGCATACATCTCCGACAACGGATGCTCCCCGCCCACTATTCCCGATCGATCGGGCCGGTGCACGCCGAGGCGCACGCACCGCACATGGACGCGCAAGGCGGGGGTGCCGTTCGGCACCCCCGCCCCGATTGCACGCGACTCAGTCGGCCGAGGAGTGCTCGTGCCCTCCATCGCTGCCGACCGTGCCCTGGGGGCCGGCGGGCGCCGGCAGGCTGAAGCCGCCGGGCACCTTCTTGCCCTTGACGCCGTTGACCGTCTCCGTGGAGTACGCGTACGTCAGCACAGCCGTCGCGATCGCGTCGCTGTTCACGTCGAGCGCATCGAGCGCGAGGTTGTCGATCGTGTCGCAGGCGAGGTGGTAGCACTGGTCGTACTGCTCACCCGCGACTCCGCCCCAGATCGCCGCCTGCTCATCGGTCTTCACGACTTCGGCACCCGTGAACAGGCCGCCCGCCGGGATGCCGTTCTGGATGAACGCCTGGTAGTCGCTGCGCCCGCTGAACTCCGCGTCGTCGTAGGGGATGCCCATCTTCGTGAAGTAGCTCTCGAAGAGGTCCTCGATCTGCACCGAGCCCTCGGGCACCACGACCGGCGCCGGGAAGCCCGACTCGTCGCCGTCGTACACCATGAAGATGTAGTTCGGCGAGGCGATCATGTCGAAGTTGAGGTAGAGCGCGATACGGTCCTTCTCCGCCTCGCTGAGCCCGGCCACGTACTCCTCCGAGCCGATCAGGCCCGCCTCTTCGGCACCCCACCATGCGAGACGCACGGTGTTCTGCGGCTTCAGCTTCGACAGGTTCTCGGCGATGTCGAGGAGCGCGGCGGATCCGCTGCCGTTGTCGTTGATGCCGGGCCCGGCTTGCACCGAATCGAGATGCGCACCTGCCATGACCACGTTCTGGGTGTTCTTGCCCGGAAGCTCCGCGATGATGTTCTTCTGCGGACGCTGCTCGGGTGCGGGCACGAAGACCCGCGCCGTCGACGTGGGCTGCGAGAGCGCGACGCCCTGCTCGTAGCTCGCTCCGACGACCGGGATGCCGACGATGTCCGATCCGCCGAGCGTTCCGACGATCAGGTCGTTCCGGGCGGCGGTGTCGTCGTTGCCCTGGTTGAAGATGACCACGCCGAGGGCGCCCGCCGCCTCGGCGTTGATGGCCTTCTGCCCGAAGGTGCACGTTCCGCGTTGGATCAGCGCGATGGAGCCCGCCGGCATTCCGGCGAAGTCCGCAGGCTCGCATCCGCTCGTGCTCGTGTTCCCGACTCCGAGCTGGATGTCGACCGGCCAGACTGCGGCCGTCAGGTTGCCCGGACCACTGCCGGTGAACGGTCCGGTCTCGTACGTGGCGGCGATCGGAGTGAGCTGCTCGAGCTCCGACGGACCGACGAACGTGAAGTCGAACTCGTCGATCGACACGTTCCAGCCGGCGGCCTCGAGCTTGTCGACGACGTAGTCGACGCTCGCCTCGTAACCGGGGAGACCGGCGGCTCGGTTGCCGTCGTGCTCATCGGCGATCGCCTGCAGCGCCTCGAGGTGCTCCATCGCACCGTCGGCTCCGACGCATTCGAGCAGCTTCTGCACGGTGTTGTTGTTCCGGTTCTCGCAGCTGTTCGAAGCTGGTGCCGCGAAGGCGGCTCCGTTGGGAATGAGCGCCAGCCCGGCGATCGCCGCGGTTGCGATCACCGCCGTGCGGGCGCGCTTGGAAAGTGTTGCAGATGGGTACATCGTCTCCCCTTCCGTGCCGGTTCGTCTCCGTTGACCCCCGGTCGCCGGTCAGCATATGTCGTTCGCGACGCCGCCCGACAGCCCCAATTCGGAATCGGCCGAAACGACGCACGGATCGAGCGTGGCACCACCGTCCCATGGCTAGACTCGCCGTGATGGGCACGATTTCGGTCATCATTCCGAGCCTGAACGACGCGGACTTCCTCTCCGCGTGCCTCGATGCGCTCGCACGGCAGACACGCCGCCCAGACGAGATCGTCGTCGTCGACAACGGCTCGACGGATGCCACGGCCGAGGTCGCCCTCGCAGCCGGCGCACGGGTGGTGCATGAGCCGATCCGCGGCATCTGGCCTGCCACGGCCGCCGGGTTCGACGCGGCCTCCGGCGACGTGCTCGCCCGCCTCGACGCCGATTCGCTTCCCGCGCCCGACTGGATGGCAGAGGTCGAGCGTCGCATGACGATGGCCGACCGCCCGACCGTCGTGACGAACAGCGGCACGTTCTACGGGCGCAACGCGGTCGTGCGGTGGATCGCCCGCAACATCTACATCGGCGGCTACTTCACGGTGATCGGCGCGCTGCTCGGCCACCCGCCCATCTTCGGCTCGAACTACGCGATGCGCGCCGACGCGTGGGCGCGGCTCCGCGACCTGGTGCATCGCGACCGTGCCGACGTGCACGACGACCTCGACCTCGCGTGGTGGATGCAGCCCGGCATGACGGTCGTGCGCGACCGTCGGATGCAGGTCGGCGTCTCGGCGCGCCCGTTCGACACCTTCGACGGCCTCGCACGGCGGGTGCGCATGGCGTTCCACACGATGTCGGTCGAGTCCCGCGAATGGCCGCCGCTCACCCGGCGCGCCGAGCGCCGTCGTGCGCCGGTCTGGGTCTGGGAGGCGAACGCACTGCCCGCCGATCCCGACGGCGCCGAATCGGCCGAGACCGACGGCGAGGAACCGCTGCCTGCGTGAAGCGCACCGGCGGCTCGCCGCCCGACGTTCCTACGGCGTGAGCTCGGTCGCGGCGAAGAGCGCGAGCATGTCGCGCACGAGCTGGTGCGGCGCGGTCTCGCAGGGGCTGTGCCCGGTGGGATACACCGCGAGGTGCGCCCCGATCTCGCGCGCGAACCGCTCGTGCAGCTCGCGCGGCCAGAGGTCGTGCTCCCCCACTGCGACGAGCTTCGGGATCGTCGACGCCGCGAGCCCCGACCGCAGGTCGGGCGTCTTCATCATGAGCGCGATGATGTCGTCGACGCTCTCGCGCCGGGTGAGCGCGAAGCGATCGCGCACGAACTCGAGTCGGCGCGGCGGCACCCGGTTGAGGTTGTTCCGGATGCCCCACAGCATGAGCGCGGCGCCCTGATGCGGTGACGTGAACGAACTGATCGGCCCGATGCGCTTGACCCCGCGGAACGCCTGCCCCGGCTCGGGCGGGGCGCTGAGCAGCGTGAGGCTCGCGAACCGTTCGGGCCGTTCGAGCAGTGCGAGTTCGGCGAGCGTGCCGGCGAAGCTGTAGCCGAGCACGTGCGCGGGCGCCGTGCCGTCGTCGAGCACGGCGAGGAGATCGTCGAGGAAGAGCCGCTCGTCGTAGCGCTGCCGCGGCGGGCGAAGGTTCCACGGACCGGCGCGCCACGACTCGTACTGCCCGGCGAGGTCGAACGACTCGACCCGATACCCGGCTTCCGCGAAGAGCGGCATCATGAGCACGAAGTCCTCTTTCGACCCCGTGGCGCCCGGCACCAGCACGATGCGCGGGGCCGACGGCGCCCCCAGGGCGACGCGGGCGAGCGCGCCGCTCGGCGCCTCGAAGCTCGAATGCTCCGCATGCTCGGGGAACGCCCGCCAGTCGAGGTCGGGAATCGCCTCGTCGGCCGCTCGCGCAGGATCGACCAGGTGAGCCGGCCCGACCGGAGCCGCGGAGTTCCCCGGTCGCGCGGCATCGACCGCGACCTCCGGTTCCGACGATTCGTCGGAGACCGAGCCGCGGCGACGGAACGAACCGAGCGCGCCTCCGAATGCGACCACGCCTTCACGATACCGGCGCCGACCCACGTCGGCCCAGCACGCGCGAACCCGATCGCTCGGCGACCGGTTCCGGCGCACAGCTCGCGCTGAGCGAACATCGGGCCCGCCCACAGGGACCCCCCATAGGCTGGGGGCATGGCTACCGTGGCGCTCACCCTGGACACCTTCGAGAAGACGATCCTCGAGGGCGGCACCGTCTTCGTCGACTTCTGGGCCGGCTGGTGCGGTCCGTGCCTGCAGTTCGCGCCGAACTACGAGGCCGCTGCCGAGGCCAACCCCGACTTCACCTTCGCCAAGGTCGACACCGAAGACCAGCAGCAGCTCGCCGCGGCCATGAACATCACGTCGATCCCGACGATCATGGCGTTCAAGGACGGCATCGGCGTGTTCGCACAGGCCGGCGCACTGCCCCGGCCGATGCTCGACGAGCTCATCTCCCAGGTTCGGGCGCTCGACATGGAGCAGGTGCGAGCGGACCTCGCCAAGCAGGAGGCCGAGGAGGCCTCGGCCTGAGCCACCGGCTCACCCGCAGGGCGGGATCACTCCTCGACTGCGCCCAGACGCTCGAGCCCGCTGAGGTCGAGCTCGACCCCGTGCGGCCGTGAACCACCGGTGATGAGGGCGGGCACCCGCACGTAGGCGCCGCGCTCGCGCATGCCGTCGAGCAGCTCGCGCCACCGGTCGTCGGCCGCCGGGCTCAGGAAGCCGGCGTGACGCGGACGATCGCCGCCCACGAGCTGCACGCCGATCCGGTAGCGCCGCGACAGCCATCGGCTCGCGCGCGGCACGAGCACCGCGTGCTGTTCGGCGCCCCCGTGCAGCCTCGCGAGCTCGATCGCCGGCTGGTGCCGGTGCACATCGGCCACGGGCGCCACCGCACGCACGGCTCGCTCGACGCGCACCGCATCGACCAGCTCGAGTCCGTCGAGCGTCGTGAGGTCGCCCCACTGGTCGGGGTTCGATCGCCGCGACCCGCGCACGAGGCCGAGGCCGAGGATCAGCCATGCGACCGCCGCCGCGAGGATCGCGAGGAAGGGCCAGAGCAGCCACGGCGGGCCATCCGGACGCACGACGCCCGTCAGCAGGAGCAGCACGAACACGACGAGGTACGGGAGCGGCTCCCAGGCGAGAAAGGGCTTCGAACGGGGCGCGGGCATTGCTTCAGGCTATCGCGAGCACGGATGCCGCGAGCCCGGCGGACGGCCCGGCCGAGATGCTCGGCGCTCGCGTCACCGCAAGCGCTGCATGAGCTCCGCCACCTCGTCGAGCACGGACTCGTCGCCGGCGTAGAGGCCGTGCTCGCGCGGCCAATGGGCCACGACGTCGGTGAATCCGAGCTCAGCCGCGCGGCCGACGGCGTCTTCGAACGCGGCGGCGCTCTCGAGGCTGTACCGCGGCTCGGAGTCGAGGGAGAGGATGCGCTCGAGGCCCGACGGGTCGCGGCCCTCACGGGCGCACGCCTCATCGAGCCGCGAACTCAGCTCGGCGAGCCGTCGCCACCAGGCGTCGGTGTCGTCGACGGTGCCGCCGGTCGTCACCCAGCCGTCGCCGAGGCGCGCGACGAGATCGAGCCCCTTCGGGCCCTCGGCCGCGAGGTGCAGCGGCATGCGGGGGCGCTGCGCGGGCTCGCCGACCATGCGGGCTCCGGATGCGGTGAACCACTCGCCCTCGAAGGAGATCCCGTCGGACCCCGGCTCCTCGAAGCGAAGCAGCACGTCGAGCGCCTCGGCGAACTCGACGAATCGTGCGAGCCGCTGCCGCGGCGTGTATTCGGGCTGACCGAGCACGAACGCGTCGAATCCGGTGCCGCCCGAGCCGACCCCGAGCAGCAGGCGGCCGCCCGAGATCTGGTCGAGGGTCGCGACATCCTTCGCGAACGGCACGGGATACCGGAAGTTCGGGCTCGCGACGAAGGTGCCGAGTCCGATGCGCTCGGTGACCATCGCGGCCGCCGTGAGCGTGGGCACCGTGGCGTGCCAGCGTTCGCCCGCGAGCCCCCGCCACGAGAGGTGGTCGTAGGTCCACGCGTGATCGAACCCGAGTTCCTCGGCGCCGCGCCAGTAGTGCACCGCCTCGGGCCACTCGTACTGCGGAAGGATGATGACGCCGAATCGCATGATCAGAGTCTAGGCAGTACGACCGGCCGCTCAGCGGGCGAGCGGGCCCACCGCGAGGTCGAGCGCCCGTCGCAGGTCGGCGATGAGATCGTCGGCGTCCTCGAGGCCGATCGAGAAGCGCAGGTGCCCGAGGGTCTTGAAGCCGTCGGGGTAGAACGCCACACGCGGCCCGGTCGTTCCGACGTGCACGATGAGCGACTCGTCGTGCCCGAGCGAGACCGCGGAGGTCACGATGCGCAGCGCCGCGACGAACGAGTTCTGCACGTCGGGGCCGCCGTCGACGGCGAACGACATCACCCCGCCGTGCGCCCCGCCGAACTGCGCGCTCGCGAGCTCGTGCTGCGGGTGGTTCCCGAGCCCCGGGTAGGCGACGAAGGCGATGCGCGGGTCGGCGTCGAGCACCTCGGCGACGCGCAGTGCCGTCGCGAAGGTCTGCCGAAGGCGGAGCGGCAGCGTCACCGAGCCGCGCATGATGAGCCACGCGTTGAACGGGCTGATGACGCCGCCCACGTCGACCATCGCGTCGGCCTTCAGCCGGGCGATGAGCTCGCGCCGGCCCGTGACGGCCCCGCCCATGGCGTCGCCGTGGCCGTTGATGTACTTCGTCAGCGAGTGCACCGAGAGGTCGGCGCCGTGATCGAGCGGCCGGAAGAACGGCGGCGGGGTGAACGTGGAGTCGACGCTGAGCAGGGCACCGGCGTCGTGTGCGATCGCGGCGACGCCCGCGACATCCGTCACCTTCGTCGTCGGGTTCGCGATCGCCTCGATGTGCACGAGCCTCGTGTTCGGGCGGAGCGCCGCGCGCACGGCCTGGAGGTCGCTCGTGTCGACGAAGTCGGCCTCGATGCCGTACTTCTCGGGCAGCAGCTCGGTGAAGAGCCGGTACGTCGCCTCGTACGAGACATCCGAAACGATCACGTGGTCGCCCGACCTCAGGAAGGTGAAGAAGACGGCGTGAAGGGCGGCGACGCCGCTCGCGAGCACGACGGAGTCCTCGCCGTGCTCGAGGATCGCGAGCTTGTTCTGCAGCCCGATCTGGTTCGCGCCCGAGTTGCGCGTGTACAGCGGGCTCTCGGTGCCCGACCAGCTCATGGTCGACGGATCGTCGGGCAACGCGTAGGAGTTCGCCATCACGATCGGCGTGCGGATCGCCCCCGATCCGCCGTCGACGGCGTTTCCGGCGTGCACCGCCTGGGTCGTGTCGGCGAGTTCGGTCCAGTCGGCGCGGGTCATGCCTCGACGCTACGCCCGATCGATCGAGTGTTACGGACGGTTGCGCGGGCCACGAGCCCGTCGGGCGCTACTCGCGAACATCGACGGCCACCGGCACGAGGTCGATGTCGAGCGCGACCGCAGCAGCATCGCGCGGCCGTTCGAAGCGCACGAGCACGATGCCGCCCAGGATGAGGAGCCCGCCCGCCGCCTGCAGCGGGCCGATCGCCTCGCCGAGCACGAACCACGCGACGATCGCGGCGAAGATCACCTCGGAGAGTCCGAGGAACGACGACAGGCGCGTGCCGAGCATGCGGATCGCGCTGATGCCCGCGACGTAGGCGAAGGCCGTCGACACGAGGCCGACCGTCAGCACCGGCACCCACCACGGGGCGACCGTGCCGAAGTACGGCACCTCGACGAACTCGGCCGAGAACGGCACGACGCCGACGATGCCGAGAGCCCCGAGCACCACTGCGCCCACGGTGAAGCCGCTCGCGGCGAGCGCGATCGGGGGCACCGAGACATCCGCTCGCTCGCCGAGCACGTAGTAGACGCAGACGCCGACCATCGCGACGCCGGCGAGCAGCAGGCCCACGACGTCGAGCCCGCCGCCGCCCGGGCCGATCACGAGGTAGAGGCCCGCGATCGCGAGCACCGATCCCGAGATGACGACGAACTGCGGCGCCCGGCGCTGCCGAACCCAGGCGACGAGCACGAGGGCGACCGGCGCGAGGTACTCGATGAGCAGCGTCGTGCTGACCGGGATGAGCGCGATCGAGGCGTAGAAGGCGACCTGCGTGCCGACGACGGCGATGAGCGCGTACGCGAGCACGGTCCACCGGGCTCGCCAGAGGGGCCGCAGGTCGAACTTCAGCGCGATGAGGCCCGGCACGAGCAGGGCGATCGCAGCGACGCCGATGCGGGCGAACACCGCGGCACCGGGCGACCAGCCCGACTCGAGGAGCGGCTTGACGACCACTCCGCCTGCGCCGAAGGCGAGCCCGGCGGCGAGGCCGAGCACGATGCCGATGGCGCCCTTCGAACCGCGCATCGGCGTCTCCTTCTCGTGTGTGGATTCGTGGCCGCGTCATGACCGAACGACGTTATGCTCGTGACAGTACCGGCAACGGATGTCAGGAGTCAAATGATTTTCACCGATGACACGATCGCGGCGCTGGGCTTCGTCGCCGCGCTGGCCGACACCGTGCCCGCGGCATCCGAATCGGGCGCCGACGAACTCGCGACACCCGAACAGCTCGGCACGATCCTCGACGCCTGGTGGTACTCCGGCCGGCGCGACGGCACCGCGGCCGAGGTCGCGGAGGTCGCCGCAGCGCGCGACCGACTCCGTGCGCTCTGGCGCCTCGATCGCGACGACGCCGTGACCGAGGTGAACGCGATCCTCGACGAGGCGAACGCCCTGCCCCGCCTCGTGCGGCACGACGACCTCGACTGGCACGTGCACGCGACCAGCCAGGATGCGCCGCTCGCCTCCCGCATCCTCGTCGAGGCGGCGATGGCGTTCGTCGACGTCATCCGCGCCGACGGCATGGACCGATTGCGAGCGTGCCAGGCCGACGACTGCGCGGGAATCTACGCCGACCTGTCGAAGAACGCCTCGCGCCGCTACTGCAGCACGCGGTGCGGCAACCGGATGGCCGCGCGCGCACACCGGGCGCGCGTCGAGTAGCGAGCTCGCGCCCCCTCCTCACAGCCTGCGAGTCGGCGGAGATTCGCGACGCCACGCCGCGCGGGCGCTCGTCGGCACGGCGTGTCGCCGGAGACATCCGCCGACTCGCAGCCGTCGAGTTCGCGCCGACCCGCCCGGGAATGACGAAAGCCCCCGGCGCGCTCCGAAGAGCGGGCGGGGGGCTTTCGCAAGAAGCTCGCGGTATCAACGAGAGCCGCAGCGATGAAGCTGCTTAGCGGCGCAGGCCGAGACGCTCGATGAGCTTGCGGTAGCGGTTGATGTCCACGTCGGCGAGGTAGCCGAGCAGACGACGACGCTGACCGACGAGGAGCAGCAGGCCACGACGCGAGTGGTGGTCGTGCTTGTGCTCCTTCAGGTGCTCGGTGAGGTCCTTGATTCGCTTCGTGAGGAGCGCGATCTGGACCTCGGGGGATCCAGTGTCACCGGGGTGCGTCGCGTACTCTTCGATGATCGCCTTCTTGACGTCTGCTTCGAGTGCCATAGATGGGATCCCCTTTCTTCTTGTTGCGCGCTGCCCGTGGCAGAATGCCCGGGCTCTCTTTGTGCGCGGCCGTCATGACGGCAACCTCAATACTCTACCAGAGCGGATGCCTCGCGGCTGACCCACCAGGTTCGTCAGGCGAGCCCGATCACGGCCTTGCCGAGCACGGCACCCGACCGCAGGCGGGCGAGCTGCTGCGGGACCTGCTCGAGCGGATGCGGGCCGTCGATGATCGCCCGCAGCTCCCCCGCCGCGGCGAGCGCGGCGATCTCGGGGAGGTCGCGGTTCGGCACGGCGGCGAGCAGCCCGATGCGCCGTGCAGTCTCCGCGTCCGCCCCGGCCGCTGACCGACGGCCGGCGCGAGCACCTGCGACGAGCACCTGGGCGATGCGGCGCGGGCTCCCGCCGATGTACGCGGCGCGCCCGCCCTCGGCGAGCAACTCGCCGGACTGCGGCGCAGGCAAGGCGCCGACCACGTCGAGCACGAGATCGAAGGCATGACGCGATCCGGCGCCGTCGCCGACGCCCGCGGCGACGACGTCGGCGCCGATGCCGGCGAGTGCGTCGAGCTTCCACATCGCGCGCTCGACGGCGGTCACGTGGGCGCCCCCGCGCTTCGCGAGCTGGATCGCGAAGGTGCCGACTCCCCCGCCGGCGCCGACGATGAGCACGCGCCTGCCGTTCAGCGAGCCGTTCGGCATCACCGCCTCGGCGCCGCCCAGCGCCTGCCACGCCATGCTCGCGGCCTGCGGCAGCGCGGCGGCCGTGAGGTCGTCGACCTCGGGCGGTCGCGCGACGAACGCGTCCTCGCGCGCGGCGACCCGGTCGGCGAAACCGCCCCAGCCCGCCGCCGAGAGCTCCCCGAAGACGGCATCGCCGACGCGATGGCGGGTCGCGCCGGAACCGACGGCGACGACGGTGCCCGAGACATCCGAGCCGATCACTCGTCGCCTGCGCTTGGGACGGAACGGCGCCTCGAGGCGCACGAGGGCCGCCCCGGTGGCGAGGTCGACGTCCCACGAGTTGAGCGAGACCGCGGCCACCCGCACGACGACCTCGCCGTCGCCCGGCACGGGAACGGGGAGGTCGGCGAGGCGCATGACCCGCTCGGGCGGGCCGTATCGGTCGAGCACGATCGCGCGCATGCGCGGCATCCTCTCATCGAGCCTCTGGGTGGTCCGAGGATACCGAGCATGCGACCGGGCGGCAGCAGATGCTTGCGGCACGGCCGTCGGTGCGGGATGCTGCCCGCATGCGAAAGCCAGTCCTCGTCGCGATCGGTGCACTCGTCGTCGTCATGGGCGTCGTCTTCATGCTGCAGGGCATCGGCCTCATCGGCGGCAGCGCCATGACCGGCTCCCCGCTCTGGGCGATCCTCGGACCGATCATCGCCCTCGGCGGCATCGCGCTCATCGTCCTCGGGTTGCGGAGCCGACCGAAGAGCTGACGGCGTCGACCAGGCGGCGCGGCAGGGCCGCCCGGCACGGCCGCTTGGCACGACGGATGCCCCGGGGCAGACTGGCCCCATGGCATTCGTCATCAAGCGGGTCTACGACCCGGCCGAGGCATCCGACGGCTATCGCGTGCTCGTCGACCGGCTCTGGCCGCGCGGCGTGAGCAAGGAGCGCGCCGAGCTCGACCTCTGGGACAAGGAGGTCGCGCCCTCACCCGAGCTCCGCACCGAATGGCACCACAACCGTGAGCGCTTCGACGAGTTCGCCGAGCGGTACCGCGGCGAACTCGACGCGAACGACGCCGCGCGGGCGCTCATCGCGCTCGGCGCCGAGCACGACCGGGTGACCCTGCTCTTCGGCGCGCGCGACGAGCAGGTGAACCACGCGGCGGTGCTGCTCGACTGGCTCGGCGAGCACGGGGCGTCCATCGACCGCTGATCGCACGGCGCCGCGGCCGGCGCGGCCGGCGAGGCCTACGGCGCCAGCAGGAAGATCGCCGGCCACCCCGTGTGCGCGTAGACGATGACGGCGAACACCACGGCGTCGAAGAGCATGTGCACGACGAACACGTACGTGAGCGACTTCGTGAGCTTGAACGTGTAGCCCTGGATGAGCGCGAACGGGATCGTGAGCAGCGGCCCCCACGACTGGTAGCCGAGCTCCCAGAGGAACGACACGAACACGATCGACTGCAGCAGGTTCGCCTGCCAGGACGGGAAGTGCCGGCGCAGCAGCACGAAGACCGTGCAGATGAAGAACAGCTCGTCCCACGTGCCGACGGCCGCGACGCCGACGAACAGGCGCGCGATCGTGTCGGGCTCGGTCACCGTCGGCCAGTTCTCGTAGACGCCCGAGCTGATGAAGTAGAACGGCAGGATGAGCCAGCCGGCGAGCGTCACGAAGATCAGGTAGAGCCACTGCGTGCGGTTCCAGCGCCGGCCGGTGCGCCACGGGAAGCGGATGACGTGCTCGCGGTACACGAACCGCGAGATGACGTAGGGCACGAGCACGGCGAGCCCGAGCACGACCGCGAAGCGCACCATGCCCGCGTCGCTGAGGTCGGCCTTCAGCGACACCGTCGAGATGATGACCTGGCCGACGGCGATGAGCGCGAGGTCGGCGGCGAGCCGCTCGGTGCGGCCCGAGCGATCACAGAGCCAGGCGACGAGGAGTCCGGCAGCGAGCATCGCGTAGCCCGCGATCGGCACCATGAACCCGAACAGGAGCACCGCGGCGCCGCAGACGAGCACGGCGGGCACGAGGGCGATCGGATGCGTCCGCAGCGCGGCGACGTCGGCGGTGTCGGCGATGTTCGTGCTCGGCATGGGCGGGCTCGCTACTCGTCGTCGCCGAGGTCGCCGCGACGCGACGCCTCGGCCCAGCGCGCGAGGAACACGGCGCCCGCCTCGTCGTGGATGAGGTCGCCCGCGGTGAGCACGGGGTACGCGGTCGCGGGGATGCCCTCGGCCGGACGCACGTCGACGTGCCGCACCCGCTCACCGCGTTCGGCGAGCCAGTCGGCCATGCGGTAGTCGCCGCGCGAGTCGCCCATCGTGCGCCAGTGCTGCGGGCGGATGCCGCGGGCGTCGAGCAGCTCGACGGCTCGCGCCGCCCCCAGGTCCTTGCCGAGTCGCACCGACTCGACGTCGGTCGAGATGATCGTCGGGTCGATGCGCCAGTGCACGCGCCCCGCGGCATCCGGTCGCTCGTCGCCCTCTCGCACGGTGCCGAAGCCGCGCGCGGCGAGCCCGTCGTGCGCGTGGGCGTCGAAGCGCGGCTGGGCCTCGAGGTAGTCGGCGGATGCCACGTGCACGTGCTGCTCGACCGAGACCATCGCCCGCTTCGTGTCGTCGAAGAAGGCGAACTCGTCGAAGTGCTCCTCGACGTAGGCGCGCATGTCGGCTGCGAAGTCGGCGGGCATCGCGAGCTCGAGGTCGACGAAGACCTCGCCGAGGCCGTCGGTGTCGATCGCGGCCCACACCGCGCCCTTCTCGCAGATCGCCCAGACCGGCGCGCCCGGCTCGAGGCCCGCGGCGAGCAGCGGCGGCACGACCTGATCGGCGATGAACGCGTCGGAACGGCCCGTGTTGAAGATCACGGGATTGCCGGCGTTCGCGAGGGCGGCGAGGTCGCGGGCGATCGACGGGATCGCGATCGAGCGCGTCACGGGGCTCGCGATGGGGCCGTCGACATCGAGCAGGAGGCCGAGGAGCGGGGTGGTGGTCACGCGTCCAGCCTATGGGCGCGGTGCCCGGTGCGGTGCGGCCGATGCATCGACGGTGCGACGACTCGTGAGCGCGGTGCCGCGCCGATGTCCTCGGCAGGTGGCAGCATCGAGGCATGCAGCAGATCGTGCCTCCCTACCTGCTCGACCGCATCGCCCAGGCGGCCGGCCCGCGGTTCCCGATCGCGGCCGAGGCCGCGAGGCGCGCCCTGCTCCGCGAGCCTCCCGTGCGGCTCGGCGTCGAGGCCCTGCCCGAGCTGCCGAGCGTGCTGCCCGACGCCCCGTCGGCGCCCGACCGGCGCATCTCCGACGCCGAGGGCCGCGAGAAGCTCCCGGGCCGCCTCGTGCGCCGCGAGGGCGAGCGCGCCACCGGCGACGAGGCCGTCGACGACGCCTACGACGGTCTCGGCGACACGCACCGCATGTTCGACCGCGTCTTCGGCCGGGACTCGATCGACGGCGCCGGCATGCCGCTCGAGGCGACGGTGCACTTCGGCGACAAGTATGACAACGCCTTCTGGGACGGCGAGCGGATGGTGTTCGGCGACGGCGACCGCGAGGTCTTCAGCGGCTTCACCGATTCGCTGAGCGTCATCGGCCACGAGCTCGCCCACGGTGTCACCGAGCACACGGCGAAGCTGCGCTACCAGGGTCAGTCGGGGGCGCTCAACGAGCACGTCTCCGACGCGTTCGGCGCGCTCGTCGAGCAGTACGCGCTCGGCCAGGATGCCGAAGCGGCGAGCTGGCTCATCGGCGAGGGCATCTTCACCGACGAGGTGCAGGGGCGGGCCCTGCGCTCGATGCTCGAGCCCGGCACCGCCTACGACGACGACGTGCTCGGCCGCGACCCGCAGCCGGCGCACATGCGCGACTACATCGAGACCGACGACGACAACGGCGGGGTGCACCTGAACTCGGGCATCCCGAACCGGGCGTTCGCCCTCGCCGCGACCGAGCTCGGCGGGTTCGCGTGGGAGCACGTGGGGCGCATCTGGTACGACGTGCTCACCTCGGGTCGCCTCTCCGCCGACGCCGACTTCGCGAGCTTCGCTGCCGAGACCGTGCGAGCGGCGCGCGAGCGCTTCGGCCCCGAGAGCCCTGAAGAGCGCGCCGTCGCCCGCGGCTGGTCGACGGTCGGCGTCGAGCCGGCGCCCACCGAGTAGCGCCGATCAGGGCGGGCGCCCGACCGCGCCCGCCGGCCGCGGAGTACGATCGGCGCATGGACGTCATCGTGTCCCGGAGCGGTGGCCTCGCCGGCACCCGGCTCGTCTGGGAGGTTCGCGTCGACGAGCAGCCCGATCCCGACGAGTGGTACATCCTCATCGACGAGATCCCGTGGGGTGAGCCGCTGCCGGTGCCACCCGAGCCCGACCGCTTCGTCTACCGCATCCGGTGCGAACCGCACGAGGCGACGCTCGCCGAGCGCCAGCTCACGGGGCCGTGGCGCCAGCTCGTCGATCGAGTGCAGGAGACGACGGATCCGCAGCGGCTCGGCGCGCGCGAGTCGCCGCCACCACGCCCCAGGCGATGAGTCCCTGCGCCGCGAGGTAGGTCGACATGACGACGAAGTCGTGGGCGGCGAACTCGTACCCCGGAAGGAACCTCCCGAGGGCGAGCACCGAGTCGGAGACGATGAAGAACGCGCCGCCGAGCACGACCCACCGGCCGTGCATCGACGCGCACACCGCCATCATGCCGATGGCCGCGGCGTAGAGCACGATCGGCGCCGCGAGCGCGCCTGCGTTCGGCAGGAGCAGGCCGAGCATGACGATCATCCACGCCCAGTACACGTACGACCAGGCCGGTGGGCGGCGTCGGACCCGGGGCATCCGCAGGAAGAGTGCGATGTAGGCCACGTGCGCGAGGAGGAACGAGCAGAGGCCCGCCACGAACGGGCCGTCGCCGGGGAACGAGAGCAGCACGTCACCGCCCCACGAGAAGGCGATGCCCGCCAGCAGCAGTGGCGCGGGCGCCTGGAACGGACGCACGAGGAACACCACCGCGAGGGCGAGCAGCGGCATCAGCGTCGCCTTCGTGGCCGTCACGCTCCAGGCCGGGCCGACGTACAGCAGCACGAGGTGGAGGACCGACATCACGAGGTACGGGGCGAACGCGATGAGCGGCGATCGGAAGCGGGTCACACGTCGCACCTTTCGGGAACCGGGCCGTCGACCGGCCGCATGACAGACTACCGAAGTGCTGCTTCCGGCGATCGACACCGCGTCCCTCACCCGCCCGATCTCGAACGCGGAACTCGCGGAGCAACGGCAGCGCGACCGCGCGGCCGGGCGCGCCCGCCAGGGCCCGGCGATCGCACTCGCGGTGCTCCTCGGCGCGATCGGCGTCGGCTGCCTCGCACTGCTCGCGGTCGGGATCGTCGCTGCGTTCGGCTGGAACTGGTTCGCTGTGCTCGCGATCGTCGCCGCAGGCGCCGTCGTCGCGGCGATCGCGGCCGGCGTCGTCGCGGTCTGGCGGCTGGTCACCGGCATGCCGGCGAAGGCTGAGGCGCGGCTGCATCGCTTCGCGGCACTGAACGGACTCGAGTACGAGCCGAACGCCGCACCGCGACTGCCGGGCCACCTCTTCGAGCAGCTCCGCGGGAAGCCGCGCAACTCGCGGTTCTCGACGAGGTCGGGGCGCGCCGTCGAGATCGGCAACCTGCTCTTCCTCCAGCCGAGGGCGGGCACCTCCGTCAGCGTCTCGATCGGACCCGTCGGATCGACGAGCGCCTCCGCCGACCGACGGTCGTACTGGCGGTACGTCGCGGTGCAGCTCGACGGCCCGCTGCCGCACATGGTGCTCGAACCGCAGGGCCGAACGACCGACGGACGCGCGTTCCCCGTCGGCTTCGACGCGGATCAGCACCTCTCGCTCGAGGGCGACTTCGATCGGCACTTCCACGTCTTCGTGCCGAAGCAGTACGAGCGCGATGCGCTCTACGTCTTCACGCCCGACCTCATGGCGGCGATGATCGACGAAGCACCCGGCATGCACATCGAGATCGTCGACGACTGGGTGATCTTCAGCCGCAACGGCCGCGCCGACTTCACGGCCCCGTCGACGTGGGCGGCGATCGAGCGCATCGCGAACCGCGCGGCATCCGGAATCGTCGAGCGCGGCGGCCGCTATCGCGACGAGCGCACGCGCGGAGAGACGTCGACGGCCGGCAGGGAGACGGTGCTGCGCACCGTGGCCCCTGCCGGCCGTCGACTCGAGCGGTGAGTGCTCAGCTCACGCCGAGCAGGTCGATCACGAAGATGAGCGTCTTGCCCGACAGCTGGTGGCCGCCGCCGGCGGGGCCGTAGGCCTGCTGCGGGGGCACGGTGAGCTTGCGGCGACCGCCGACCTTCATGCCGGGGATGCCTTCCTGCCAGCCGCTGATGAGCGCCTGGAGGGGGAAGTTGATGGACTGGCCACGACCCCACGAGGAGTCGAACTCCTCGCCGCTGTCGTACTCGACGCCGAGGTAGTGCACGTCGACGGTCGAGCCGGGCTGCGCCTCGGCGCCGTCGCCGACGACGATGTCTTCGATCACCAGCTCGACGGGAGCCGGCCCCTCGGGAGCGTCGATCTCGGGCTTGCTGTTCGTATCGGTCATACGTCAACCCAAACAGGTTCGCGGCTTCGTCGCAATCGCGGACAACCGTCCACCCCCCTCTTGCGCTGACTGCGAACACGTTGCAGTCTGGAGCTCTAGAACTCGTCGCCTGGTAGAGATGTCGGCAGTGCCACACCACAGGGCGGCGAGTTTTTTGCGCCGACGCGGCGAGCGGATGCCTCAGCTCAGCAGCACCCGTCGGTCCTCGACGACGGCGGCCAGGAGCCCCTGCTCCTCGGTGAACGTGCGCTCGCTCGCGAGCCCGGTGGCGATGCGCTGGCGGGTGAACGCGAGATGCGTGGCATCCATGACGAGGCGTCTCATGACGCCCGTGCGCGGCGGAGTCTGCGCCTTCGCCCAGGCCTTCGCCTGGCGTCGTCCGGCGGGTGTCGCGAGCATCTCGACCTCCGCCGGGCTGAACCATCCGGCGGCTCCGTACTCGGCGAGCCGGTGCCGGGTGATCCGCACCTCCTGCCGCCGCAGGAGCACCGTGAGCACGATCGCCGCGATGAAGATCGGCACCTGCACGGTCACGTAGAGGCCGATCGCATCGTCGGCGAAGGCGAGCGATCCGTTCCAGAGGGCGTGCAGCGAGATCGCGCCGAGGAGGCCGAGCAGGAACCATCCGACGACGCCCGCTCCCCCGCCGCGGCGAGCGCCGATGCCGATCGCGAGTCCGGTGCACGCGGTGAAGAGCACGTGGGCGAACGGCGAGAACAGCCCCCGCACGACGAAGGTCGCGCCGAGGGTCTCCGCGCCGCCCTCGGCGAGCGCGGCGCCGAAGTAGAGCACGTTCTCGGTGAAGGCGAAGCCGGCCGCGACGGTCGCCGCGTAGACGAGCCCGTCGACGGGGCCGTCGAAGTGCGACCGCGAGAACACGAAGATCAGCAGCACGCCGATGCCCTTCGCGACCTCCTCGACGATGGGCGCCTGCACGACCGCCTGCAGCGCCTCGTCGGGTGCGCCGCCTGGCTCGGCGAACGCCATCGCCAGCTGCACCCCGAGGTCGACGATGAGCGCCATCGCGACCGACACGGCGGCGCCCCAGAGGAACGCGAACCACAGCGCCCAGCGGGGCTCGGGCTCCCACCGGTCGACCCAGCGCACGGCGAGCAGCACCATGGTCAGCGGCACGAGGGCGAGGAGCGAGCCGATGAGGAGGGTCGAGACCCCGAGCCCAACCGCGAGGTAGGCGATCACCAGGAGCCCGACGAACCCGGCGACGACGATGCCGATGATCGCGAAGAGCAGGCCGCCGCTCCGCGCCGTCGGCGGCGCGGTCCAGATGGGCGGCGCGGGCGACGGGTTCACGGCGGGGTCTGGTGCGGACTGCGGGGCCACGGAGGTCACCCGGGCAGCCTATCGAGCAGGTGCCTCCGGCGCCGCAGGCGACGCGGACGCCTCGAACATGACGCCGGGATTCAGGATGGCGTGCGGGTCGAAGAGCGCCTTGATGCCGCGCTGCAGCTCGAACGAGTCGTCGCCGAGCTCGTCGGCGAGCCAGCGTCGTTTCAGCACGCCCACCCCGTGCTCGCCCGTCAGCGTGCCGCCGAGGGCGACGGCGGTGCGGAACATGTCGTCGGCCGCGGCCCACACGTGCTCGGGCACCTCGTCGCCCGTGAACACGAAGTTCGGGTGCAGGTTGCCGTCGCCCGCGTGCGCGATCGTCGGGATCTCGATGCCGTGGCGCCGACCGACCTCCTCGATCGCACGGAACATCTCGGGCAGGCGCGAGCGCGGCACGGCGACGTCTTCGATGAGCACCTGGCCCGAGGCCGCGAGCGCCGGGTGCATCGCGCGCCGGATGGCGAGCAGCCGGTCGCCCGTCGCGGCATCAGCCGAGCGGCTGACCCTGCCGCCGGCCGCGGCGAAGAGCTCGGCGATCTCCGCAGCCTCGTCGGCGGCTCCTGCGCCGTCGCACTGCGCGAGCAGGAAGGTCTCCGACGGGGCGAGCGATTCGAGCGGGGTGCCGGCGATGCCGTCGGCGCCGAGGTGCGCGGCGACGCGCGCGAGGCCGGCCGCGTCGATGAGCTCGAGCACCGCGGGCCGGAGCCGGGCAGCGGTCACTGCGGCGGATGCCGCGGCGGCGGCCTCGACATCGGGCAGCACCGCGGCGACGGAGACGGCCTCGCCCGGGGTGATCGGGCGCAGACGCACCGTCGCCTCGACGATGACGCCGAGCGTTCCCTCGGAGCCGGTGAAGAGCGCCGTGAGGTCGTAGCCCGTCACGCCCTTCACCGTGCGGTGGCCGGTGCGCAGCAGGCGCCCGTCGGCGAGCACCACCGCGAGGCCGAGCACCGCCTCGCGGGTCACGCCGTACTTCGCGCAGAGGAGCCCGCCGGCGTTCGTGGCGATGTTGCCGCCGATCGACGAGATGGCGCGGCTCGCGGGGTCGGGGGCGAACCACAGCCCGAGGGGGGCGAGCGCATCGTTCAGGTCGCCGTTCAGCACGCCGGCTTCGACGACCGCGAGTTCGTCGGCCTCGGAGATCTCGAGCACCCGGTTCATGCGCGAGAGGTCGAGCACGATCGAACCGGGGCTCGCGATGGCCCCGCCGGCGAGGCCCGTGCCGGCGCCGCGCGGCACGACGGGCGTCGACGTCTCACTCGCGATCCGCATGACGGCCTGCACCTCGGCGACGGATGCCGCGTGCACGACCGCGATCGGCGGGGTCGCACTGCGCCACCCAGAGCGGTCTTCGCGAGTGGCCTCGAGATCGGCCGGTGCGGTGGACACGGAAGCCCCGAGGGCGTCTTGCAGGAGGGTCACGACGGCGTGCGGCATCCCTCCACCATACGGCGCGTCACTCATGTCCGATTTCCGCTGGTCGGTATCGCCGGGGCGTGCGAGGCTTGCACCATGACCAGTACCGCCACCCCTCGCCGCCGGCTGCACGGCGACCCGCTCGACGACCCCGAGTTCGCGGAGCGGTACCGCGCCATGCAGGCCAGGGACGCCCGGTTCGACGGGCAGTTCATCACCGGCGTGCACTCGACGGGCATCTACTGCCGCCCGAGCTGCCCGGCGGTCGCGCCGAAGGCGTCGAACGTGAGCTTCTACCTCACCGCGGCGGCCGCGCACGAGGCCGGGCTCCGGGCCTGCAAGCGGTGCCTGCCCGACGCCGTTCCGGGCTCCCCCCAATGGGATCTGCGCGACGACCTCGCCGCGCGCGCCATGCGCCTCATCGCCGACGGCGTCGTCGAACGCGAGGGCGTGCCGGGGCTCGCCGCCCGGCTCGGCTACACCCCGCGGCACCTGACGCGAGTCCTCACGGGCGAGCTCGGCGCCGGGCCGCTCGCGCTCGCACGGGCCCACCGGGCGCAGACCGCGCGCGCACTGCTCACCTCGACGGCGCTGCCCGCGGCCGACGTCGCCTTCGCCTCGGGCTTCGGCAGCATCCGCCAGTTCAACGACACCATTCGAGAGGTCTACGAACGCAGCCCGCTCGAGCTGCGGGCAGCTGCGCGCGTGCGCGAGCGGCGGCCGGGTACTGCGGTCGCCGGTCGCGATGCGGCATCGGGCACCTCGACCGACGCGGCGCTCGACGGCGGCGTGGTGCGACTGCGGCTGCCCGCTCGGCCGCCCTTCGATGCCGCCGGCGTCTTCGGCTGGCTCGCCGCCCGGGCCCTCGACGGCGTCGAGCTGGCCGGCGACGACCGATACGAGCGCACCCTCCGCCTGCCAGGCGGTCCCGCCGTCGTCGCGTTCGCCGCGTCGGGCGACGCCGCAGCTCCCGCGATCGACGTCGAGGCGCGCCTCGCGACCCTCGCCGACCTGCCGCCGCTCGTCGCCAGGGTGCGTCGGCTCTTCGACCTCGACGCCGACGCCGTGGCGATCGACGCCGCGCTCGCCCGCGATCCCGCGCTCGCGGCCTCCGTCGCCGCGACGCCCGGCATTCGCGTGCCCGGATGCCTCGACGCCCACGAACTCGTCTTCCGCGCGCTCATCGGGCAGCAGGTCTCGGTGAAGGCCGCCCGCACCGCCCTCGCCCGGCTCGCCGCCGAACTCGGCGAGCAGCTGCCGCCCCGTGCCGACGGCGCCCCGTCGACGCTCTTCCCGACGGCGGCCGCGATCGCCGAGCACGGCCATGCAGTGCTCAGGGGCCCGGCTGCGCGGGTGCGCACCATCATCGACGTCGCGAGCCGGCTCGAGTCCGGAGCGCTCGTGGTGGCCGCCGAGTGCGAGCGCGTCGAACTGCAGGCCGACCTCCTCTCCGTACCGGGCATCGGCCCGTGGACGGCCGGCTACGTCGCGATGCGGGTGACGCGCGCACCCGACGTGCTGCTCACCGGCGATCTGGCACTGCGAAACGGCGCCGAGCAGCTGGGACTGCCATCGACGGCCGGGGAGCTCGCCGCCCTCGGCACGCGGTGGGCGCCCTGGCGCAGTTACGCGTCGATGCACCTGTGGCGCGCCGCGGCTGCAAAGATCTGATGTCTCCCCGTTGCACGGTACGATCACGGCATGGCCGTCACCGACGAAGCAATCCTGCACATCAAAGAGATGATCATCTCGGGTGAACTCGCCCCCGGAGATCGGCTTCCGCCCGAGAAGGAGCTGAGCGACCGACTCGGCCTCTCCCGCTCGTCGCTCCGCGAAGCCGTCAAGGCCCTCGAGGTGATCCGCGTGCTCGACGTGCGCCGCGGCGACGGCACCTACGTGACGAGCCTCGAACCGCGCCTCCTCCTCGAGGCCATGTCGTTCGTCGTCGACCTGCACGACGACCAGTCGGTGCTCGAGATCTTCGCGGTCCGACGCATCCTCGAGCCGGCGGCCACCTCCCTCGCCGCGCGCAACGCCGACGACGACGACCTCGCGCACCTGCGCGAGATCGTCGAGACCGTCGATCACGCCGCGGGGGTCGAGGCACTCGTCGAACACGACCTCGAGTTCCACCGCGGCATCGCAGAGGCCGCCGGCAACTCCTACCTCGCGAGCCTCATCGACTCGCTGTCGAGCCACACGGTGCGAGCGCGCATCTGGCGCGGCATCACGCAGGAGAACGCCGTCGAGCGCACCCTCTCCGAGCACCACGCGATCCTCGACGCGATCGAGGCCGGCGACGCCGAGCTCGCCGCCGCGCTCACCGTGGTGCACGTGAGCGGCGTCGAGCAGTGGCTTCGCTCCGCACTCTGACCCTCGAGGGCACGACAACGGGGGCGCCGGCCGAAGCCGACGCCCCCGCGACATCCGTGGCCTACTCGTAGAGGACGGCCTGGATCTCCTCGTCGTCGATGTTCGTGGCGTCGTACCAGTAGAAGCCGGTGTCGATCGTCTTCGGGAGGGTCTTGCCGTCGAGGGCCTCGACGGCGGCCTTCACCGTCTCGTAGCCGATGCCGACCGGGTTCTGCGTGATCGCGCCGGCCATGAGGCCATCGCGGATCGCGTCCATCTGCGCCTTGCCCGAGTCGAAGCCGATGACGGTCAGCGTCGTCGAGTCGAGGCCGAGCTCCTTGACGGCCTGCACGACGCCGATGGCCGAGCCCTCGTTCGAGCCGTAGATGCCCTTGAGGTCGGGGTTCGCCGCGAGGATCGCCTTGGCGAGGTCGGCGGACTTCGCCTGGTCGCCGCCGCCGTACTGGATGTCGACGATCTCGATGTTCGGCTCGTTCTCCTCCATGTAGTCGACGAAGCCGTCGCGACGCTCCTGGCCGGTGACCGAGGTCTGGTCGTGCACGACGAGGGCGACCTTGCCCTCGTGGCCGATCGCATCGGCCATGTGCTTGGCGGCCTCGCCGGCGGCGGCGAGGTTGTCGGTCGCCGCGGTCGTCAGCGGGATGTCGCTGTCGACGCCCGAGTCGAACGCGATCACCGGGATGTTCGAGTCCTTCGCCTGCTGCAGGAGCGGTCCGGCGGCCTGGCTGTCGAGGGCGGCGAAGCCGATCGCGGCGGGGCTCTTGTCGAGGGCGGTCTGCAGTTGCTGGATCTGCTGGTCGACGTCGGCCTCGGTGTCGGGACCCTCGAAGGTGATCTCGACGTCGAACTCCTCGGCGGCCTGCTCGGCGCCGGACTTCACGGCCTGCCAGAACTGGTGCTGGAAGCCCTTGGAGACGAGCGCGATGTACGGCTTCTCCCCGTCGGTTCCACCGGAGGCCGAATCGCCGCCGTCGCTCGCGCAACCCGAGAAGACGAGGGCTGCGGCAACGGCGCCGACGATGACGCCCATCGTTCGCTTCTTGAACATGTCACTCCTTGATGTGTGGGTATTCGTGATGGTGCAGATGGTGCGGGTGGTGCGGGATGGTGCCGGGATGCCAGCGGGTCAGGACCGCCGGCGTCGCAGCATGTCGAGGTACACCGCGACGAGGATGACGATGCCGACCGCGACCGACTGCCATTCCTGCGGGACGGAGATGATGCGCAGGCCGTTCGTGAGCACGGCCATGATGAGGGCACCGATCACGGTGCCGATGATCGAGCCCTTGCCGCCCTGCAGCGAGGTGCCGCCGATCACCACGGCCGCGATGGCCTCGAGCTCGAGGCCCATGCCGCCGGTCGGCTGCGCCGACGAGAGGCGCGAGGCGCTCAAGACGCCGGCGAGTCCGACGAAGAGCCCCGCGAGCGTGTAGATGATGATCTTCCAGCGGCGCACGTTCACGCCGGAGAGCGCCGTCGCCGCCTCGTTCGAGCCGATCGAGAACGTGTACCGGCCGACGATCGTCTTCGAGAGCAGCACGGCCGCGACCACGATCATGACGATGAAGATCGCGACGCCGAGCGGGAAGCGGATGCCCGGGATGATCGACAGGTTCATGATCGACTGGAACTCGGGGGTCTCGTTGAAGTAGATCGGCTTCGTGCCGGAGATCACGAGCGAGAGGCCGGCGGCGATCAGCATCATGCCGAGCGTCGCGATGAACGGCGGGATGCCGAGTATGGAAACGTTCACGCCGTTGATCAGGCCGATGAGGCCGCCGAACAGGATCGTCGCGGCGACGCCCGCCCAGAGCGGCCAGCCGAGGTAGGTCAGGAAGACGCCCGCCATGACGCCGCAGAGCACCATGCCCGTGCCGATCGAGAGGTCGATGCCGCCCGTGATGATGACGAAGGTGGTGCCGAGCGCCAGGATTCCCGTGACCGTGGCGGCCGTGAGGATCGAGACGAGGTTGTTCGCCGTGAAGAAGTGGGGACTCGCGAACGAGAAGACCACGACGATCACGATGAGGCTCGCGAAGGCGAGGAGCTGCTGCAGCGAACCGCGCAGCCAGGCGAATCGGGGGGCTCCGGCCTCGACCGCGGCGAAGGCCGTCGTCGACGGGGTCGGTGCAGACGGTTGCGTCGTCGTCGGGCTCATCGTGCGATCGTTCCTTCGCTGGTGAATCGGGTGGCGTAGTCCATGAGGTTCTCCTGTGTGGCTTCGGCGTTGTCGAGCACCGCGGTGAGGCGGCCCTCGGCCATGACGGCGATCCGGTCGGAGAGCCGGAGCACCTCGGGCAGTTCGGAGGAGATCATGATGATCGCCTTGCCCTGATCGGCGAGCTGGCGCAGGAGGGTGTAGATCTCCTCCTTCGCGCCGACGTCGATGCCGCGGGTGGGTTCGTCGAAGATCAGCACCTCGCAGTCCTTCGCGAGCCACTTCGCGATGACGACCTTCTGCTGGTTGCCGCCCGAGAGGTTCTTCACGAGCTGCGCGGTCGACGGGGTCTTGATGCGGAGCTTGTCGACGTACTCGCGACCGGTCGCCTCGATGCGCGACCCGCTCACGAACCCGAGCCCCGACACGTAGTCGCGGAGCGAGGCGAGCACGATGTTCTCGCGCACGCTGCGTTCGAGCAGCACGCCGAGTTGCTTGCGGTCCTCCGAGAGGTAGCCGATCCCGTGGCGCGCCGCCTCTGCCGGGTTCGCGATCCTCACCGGGCGCCCGTGCAGGCGGATCTCCCCGGCCTCGGTGCGATCGGCGCCGACGATGGCGCGGGCCACCTCCGTGCGACCGGCGCCCATCAGCCCGGCGAAGCCGAGGATCTCGCCGGCGTGCACGTCGAAGCTGACGTCGCGCAGCAGGTGCTTGGTGGTGAGGCCGCTCACCGAGAGCACGGGTTCGCCGGTCGCGGTCAGCGCCTGCGGCCGTTGCTCGCCGACGATCTCGCGACCGACCATGAGGGAGATGATCTCCTTCGGCTCCGTCTCGGCGGTCACCCTGGTGCCGATGTAGCGTCCGTCGCGCAGCACGCTGATGCGGTCGGAGATGCGCGCGAGCTCCTCCATGCGGTGCGAGATGTAGATGACGCCCGTCTCGGGCGTGCGGAACCGCTCGATCAGCTCGAAGAGCACGTCGACCTCGGTGTCGTTCAGCGCGGCGGTCGGCTCGTCCATGATGAGCACCTTCGCGTCGAACGAGAGCGCCTTCGCGATCTCGACCATCTGCTGGCGCGCCACGGTGAGCCGCTCGACGGGCTCCGCCGGGTCGAGGGCGAGCCCGAGCCGGTCGAAGAGGTCCTGGGCCCGGCGGTTCAGCGCGCGCTCGTCGAGGAACAGCCCGCCCGACCGGTGCTCCCGGCCGATGAAGATGTTCTGCGCGACCGTCAGGTCGGGCATCAGGTTGAACTCCTGGTGGATGATCGAGATGCCGAGCTCCTGCGCATGGCGCGGACCCTCGATCGTGAGCTCGCGGCCGTTGAGCCGGAAGGTGCCGGCGTCGGGCGTGTAGATGCCGGCGAGCAGCTTCATGAGCGTCGACTTGCCGGCGCCGTTCTCGCCCACGAGCGCGAGCACCTCGCCGTGCCGGAGGTCGAGTCGCACGTCGTCGAGCGCCTGGACGCCGGGGAAGCCCTTGCTGACGCCCTCGACATCGAGGAGCGGAGCGGTCGCGCCTGCCGACGCGGTCATGCTGCGGCCCCCGTCGGCGTGTACTCGTTCACGACGCCCTTGCGGAGCACGACGTTGCCGTAGGGCCTGAGCTCCCCGGTGCGGACGATCAGCTGCGCGGCGATCGCACGGTCGTAGAACGCGAATCGCTCGAGCTCTTCGACGCGGTCGTCCGTGGTCACCGCCGCCGCGACGAGTTCGTGCTGCACGGGCAGCCGTTGACCGCCCTCGGCCGCCATGAGCAGCACCGAGGCGCCCTCGTAGGTGTCGAGCGGCAGGACGGTGCGGATGGCGCCGACGACGTCGGCGGCCGCGAGCGCCGGCGCTTCGACGACGCTCGCCCCGACGCGATGCGCGGGGAAGTTCGCGTCGGCGACGACGAGTTCGTCGCCGTGACCGAGCCGATCGAGCGCGGCGAGCAACTCGCCTCCGAGGATCGGGTGGATGCCACTCAGCACGTGCGCCTCTCTTCCTTGAGATGTGGGATGAGTGTACTACTCATCCGATGTTTCATCGGCCCTGAGTCCGATTCGTTGTATTTGTGTTGCTAATTCACGAAAAACATCAGATTACTGGTGCGGAATAGACGCGTTCCGCCGTCCCTCCGAGCACCGCGTCGCGCTCGTCGGGGGCGAGTGCGTCGAGGCATCCGCCCATGACCGCCCAGGTGGGCTGGTAGCCGCCGTGCGGCACCGACATGGGCCAGTCGCCGCCGTACATCACGCGATCCGGGCCGAAGGCCTCGAGTGCGATCTCCCAGAGCGGCTGCACCGTCGCGGCGCCGAACGCGACGCCGGTCAGGTGCAGGCCGGAGAACTTCGTCACCGTGTTCGGCAGCGCGGCGACGGCGTCGAACTCGCGGCGCCAGGCGTCGAAGTCGTCGCGGCCGAGGGGCGGCTTGCCGAGGTGGTCGACCACGACGGTGAGCTCCGGCAGGTCGCCGGCGAGTCGCCGCACGGCGCCGAGGTGGCGCGGCCACGCGTCGGGAACGTCGAAGGCGAGCCCGCGTCGCGCGAGCTCCGCGAGCGAGGCGCGGACGTCGGGCAGTTCGAGGAAGTCGTCGCGCGGGTCGCCGTGCACGAGATGACGGATGCCCCGGAGCGCCGTCTCCCCGGCGAGCGCATCGAGCGCCGCGAACGCCGCAGCGCGGTCATCGAGCGGGACCCAGCCGACGACGCCGGCGACCCAGTCGTTGGCGGCGGCGACGTCGAGCATGAAGCGGGTGTCGGCGAACGAGTCCTCCGCCTGCACGAGGATCGCGGCGTCGATGCCGGCCGCGTCGAGCTCCGCCCGCGCCTGCGCAGGGCCGAAGTCCGCGTGGAGCGGTCCGAGCTCGGGCGTGATCCACGCGTAGTCGCTCACGCTGCGATCCCACAGGTGCAGGTGCGCGTCGATCGTGCGGGCGGGAACGGTCACGGGATCAGTCCCTCGTCTCGCAACCGCACCCACAGTCCGTCGGGGATCTCAGCGCGCACGCGGGCGGCGTTCGCCGCGATCTCCGCCGGGCGCGCCGAACCGACGACGACCGATCGCACGGCCGGGTGCCGCAGCGGGTACTGGAGGGCCGCCACCGGCAGTTCGGTGCCGGCTTCACGGCAGACCTCGGCGAGCCGCGTCGCGTGCGCGAGCACGTCGGCCGGCACCGCCCCGTAGTTGTAGCGCCCGTTCGCGCCCGGCTCCGAGGTCGAGAGCAGCCCCGAGTTGTAGACGGCCGCGGCGACCACGCCGACGCCGCGCTGCTCGCAGAGCGGCAGCAGTTCGTCGAGTGCCGGCTGCTCGAGGAGCGTGTAGCGTCCGGCGATCATCACGAGGTCGAGGTCGCCCTCGGCGACGGCGCGCGCCGCGGCATCCGCGTCGTTCGTGCCGATGCCCACGGCCGCGACGATGCCCTCGTCGCGGATCCGGGCGAGTGCCGGCAGGCCCTCGTCGATGCCGCGGTCGAGGTCGTAGGCGTCGGGGTCGTGCAGGAACGCGATGTCGATGCGGTCGAGTCCGAGCCGTTCGAGCGAGTGCTCGATGCTCGCGCGCACCCCGGCCTCGGTCGGGTCGAATCGTCGCACCAGGTCGTTCGGCACGGCGAAGTCGAAGTCCATGTCGTCGCCGCCCGCGAACGCGGGGTTCGGGTCGAGCACGCGACCGACCTTCGTCGAGACCACGAACTCGTCGCGCGGCTTCGTGGCGAGGAAGGCGCCGAGGCGCCGTTCGCTCAGGCCGAGCCCGTAGTGGGGAGCGGTGTCGAAGTAGCGGATGCCGCTGTCCCACGCCGCGGCGAGTGCCGCGTGCGCATCCTCGTCGCTCACCTCTCGGTAGAGGTTGCCGACGGACGCCGCGCCGTAGCCGAGCGGCCCGAGCCGCTCGGCGGACGTCACGTCACCGGTCACGCACGCACCCCGCCGACCGCGTGCGCGCCGCGCCAGGTGTACTCGTCGACGGATGCCGCGAACATCTCGGTGCCCGCGCCGGGTGCGGTCGGCGTGAGGTAGCGACCCCGTTGCACGACGGCGGGCGTCACGAAGTGCTCGTGGAGGTGGTCGACGAATTCGATCATGCGTCCCTCCATCGTGCCCGAGAGCGCCACGTAGTCGAACATCGACAGGTGCTGCACCGCTTCGCAGAGGCCGACGCCGCCGGCGTGCGGGCAGACCGGCACCCCGAACTTCGCGGCGAGCAGGAGGTTCGCGATGTTCTCGTTGACGCCGCCGACTCGGGTGGCGTCGATCTGCATGACGTCCATGCCGCCGGCCTGGAGCAGTTGCTTGAAGACGATCCGGTTCTGCACGTGTTCGCCCGTCGCGACCTTGATCGGTGCGACGCCGCGAGCGATGGCGGCGTGCCCGAGGATGTCGTCGGGGCTCGTGGGCTCCTCGATCCACTCGACGTCGAACTCGGCGAGCGCGCGCACCCATTCGATGGCCGCGTCGACGTCCCACCGCTGGTTCGCGTCGATCGCGATCGGGAAGCCCTCGCCCACGGCGGCGCGGGCGATGCCGAGACGGCGGATGTCGTCGGCGAGGTCGGCGCCGACCTTGAGCTTGATCTGCGGGTAGCCGTCGGCGACGGCCTCACGGCACAGGCGGTCGAGCTTCTCGTCGGAGTACCCGAGCCAGCCCGGCGTGGTCGTGTACGCCGGGTAGCCGACCTCGAGCAGGTGCGCTGCGCGCTCGGCCCGCCCCGGCTCGGCGGCGCGGAGGAGCTCGAGCGCCTCTGCGGGCGTGATCGCATCGCTGAGGTAGCGGAAGTCGACGAGGTCGACGAGCTGCTCGGGGGTGAGCTCGGCGAGCAGGCGCCAGAGCGGCAGGCCGGCGCGCTTCGCCTTGAGGTCCCAGAGCGCGTTGATCGCGGCCCCGATCGCCATGTGCATGACGCCCTTCTCGGGGCCGAGCCAGCGCAGCTGCGAGTCGTGGGTGAGCAGTCGCCACGCGGCGCCCATGTCGTCGAGCAGCGCCTCCACGTCCTGGCCGAGCAGGTGCCCGCGAAGCGTCTCGAGCGCCGCGACCTCGACGTCGTTGCCGCGTCCGATCGTGAAGACGAAGGCGTGCCCCTCGAGCCCGTCGGCCGCATCCGTTCGGATGATCAGGTAGGCCGCCGAGTAATCGGGATCGGGGTTCATCGCGTCCGACCCGTCGAGCTCGAGGGAGGTGGGGAAGCGGATGTCCCGGGTATCAACACTGACGATGGTGCTCATGACGTCCTTTCGTGGCGACCCCGAGCATAAACATCGGATGTCTCTCCTGTCAACCGCAGCCGGATGTGCAAGAATCTCCCAGAACCGGCCTGCACTTCAGTCAGAGTTCTGATGTTCACGCAGTGCCACGATGGAGAGGACCAGCATGAGATTCGCCCGGCTCGGCAACGTCGACACCGAGATCCCCGTCGTCGTCGACGGCGAGCGCACGTTCGACCTGCGCGCGATCACCGCTGACGTCGACGGCGCGTTCCTGAGCGGCGACGGCATCGAGCGCGCTCGCGCCGCACTCGCCGCCGGCGAACTGCCCGAGCTGCCCGACGCCGCGAACCTCCGCATCGGGGCCCCGATCGCCCGCCCGTCGGCGGTCTACTGCATCGGCATGAACTACGCCGCCCACGCCGCCGAGTCGGGGTCGGAGCCGCCCTCGCAGATCGTCATGTTCATGAAGTCGCCGAACACCGTCGTCGGCCCCTTCGACGACGTCGCCATTCCGCGCGGCAGCGAGAAGACCGACTGGGAGGTCGAACTCGGCATCGTCATCGGCCGCCGCGCGAGCTACCTCGACTCCCCCGCCGACGCCCGCGCGCACATCGCCGGCTTCGTGATGGCGAACGACCTCTCCGAGCGCGACTGGCAGATCGCCGTGTCGGGCGGCCAGTGGTCGAAGGGCAAGAGCGCCCCCGGCTTCTGCCCGACCGGACCCTGGCTCGCCACGAACGACGAGCTGAGCGCCGACGACGTGCGCCTGCGCAGCTTCGTCAACGGCGAACCGCGTCAGGACTCGCGCACGAGCGACCTCATCTTCGACATCGACACGATCGTCTGGACGCTCAGCCAGTACCTCACCCTCGAGCCCGGCGACCTCGTGCTGACCGGCACGCCCGAGGGCGTCGCCCTCTCGGGCCGCTTCCCCTACCTCGCCGCCGGCGACGTCGTGGAACTCGACATCGACGGCCTCGGCCGCCAGCGCCAGCAGTACGTCTCCGCCTGAACCCGATCAGCACGACCCGGAAGGACCTTCTCATGAGCAACGAATTCAGCGACCTCGTCGCGATCGTCACCGGCGGCGCATCCGGCATCGGCGCCGCGATCTCCGCCCGCCTGCAGCAGGGCGGCGCCCGCGTCGCCGTCTTCGACCTGCAGCCGGATGCCGCGGCGCACGCCGACCTGGCCATCGCCGTCGACGTGGCCGATGACGCGAGCGTGCGCGCGGGAGTCGAGCGCGTCGCCGCCGAGCTGGGCCGCATCGACATCGTCGTGAACAACGCCGGCATCGGCGCCCAGGGCACGATCGAGGCGAACTCCGACGACGAGTGGCACCGGGTCCTCGACATCAACGTGCTCGGCATGATGCGGGTCGCTCGCGCCGCGCTCCCCCACCTGCGCGAGTCGCCGTCCGCGGCGATCGTCAACACGGCGTCGATCGCGGCGACGGCCGGGCTGCCCGAACGCGCGCTCTACAGTGCGAGCAAGGGCGCGGTCTCCGCACTCACCCGCGCGATGGCGGCCGACCACCTGCGCGAGGGCATCCGGGTGAACGCCGTGAACCCGGGCACCGCCGACACTCCGTGGATCGGGCGCCTGATGGCCTCCGCCGCCGACCCGGTCGCCGAGCGCGCGGCCCTCGAGGCCCGCCAGCCGCACGGCCGGCTCGTCACGGCCGACGAGGTCGCGGGCGCCGTCGCGTACCTCGTGAGCCCGGCGTCGGGCTCGACGACCGGTGTCGAACTCGCCGTCGACGGGGGCATGCAGGAGCTGCGCCTGCGTCCGGCGGCGAGCTGAGGCGGCATCCGCTCGATTTGTCGACGCGGCGGTGCATCCGGCGGTGTTCGTTGTACATCGCGCACAGTCGGATCGCACTGCCGCCCGATAGCCTGAAGAGGTGAAGTTCGCGCACCTGAGAGTCGAAGGCCAGACGACACCTCGACTCGCGGCGGTGATCGCGGAGTCGGCGCTCTTCCTCGACGAGTTCATGGAACGACCGCCGCGCGACCTGCAGGATCTGATCGAACGCGGCCCAGAGGGCCTGGCCGAGGTGCGCGAGGTCGTCGACACCGCCACGAGCCTCGGTGCCGAGCTGACCCCCGTGGCTGCGCTGCGGCACTCCTCTGCGGTGCTCCGCCCCGCGCAGGTCATCGCGATCGGCGCGAACTACGCCGCACACGCCTCCGAGCTGAAGCTGCGCTCCGAGACGGCGATGACGATCTTCTCGCTCTGGCCGAACTCGCTCACGGCGCACGGCGCCACGACGACCTGGCCCGAAGACCTGACGACGCAGGTCGACTACGAGGCCGAGCTCGGCGTCATCATCGGCCGGCCCGCCCGCGGCGTGCACGTTCGCGATGCGCTCGACTACGTGTGGGGCTATACCGTCGTCAACGACATCACGGCCCGCGACATCCAGTTCAGCGAGGCGCAGTGGTCCCGCTGCAAGTCGTTCGACGGCTTCACCCCCACCGGGCCGGTCGTCGTCACGGCCGACGAGATCCCCGACCCGCAGGACCTCTGGCTCACCACGAACCTCGACGGCAGCATCATGCAGGACGCGTCGACGAACGAGATGGTGCGCAGCGTCGCAGAGATCATCTCGCTGCTCTCGCGGTCGGCCACGATCCCGCCGGGCACGCTCATCTCCACCGGCAGCCCGGGCGGCGCCGGCTATTCGCGCAAGCCGCCGGTCTTCCTGCGCGACGGCTCCACCGTCACGGTCACCGTCGAGGGCATCGGCTCCCTGACGACGCACTGCCGGGTGGTCTGACCCGTTCGGTGTCGCGGTCGCTCGACC
>NZ_JBHURI010000045.1:0-32912 GCF_042673425.1 Agromyces sp. NPDC056965
CGGGACCACTCGTGTCGCACGGGACCCGGGATGTCTCCGGTCCTGTGCGACACGAGTGGTCCCGTGCTGGAGCCGGCGTCAGGCCGTGGCTGCGGCCGCCTCGGCGTGCTCGGTCGCCCAGTCGAGGGCGTATTCGGCGACCTCCTCCCAACCGTCCTGGCTGACGATGCGGTGGGTGCGTCCGGCGAACTCGCGGTACTCGACCACGGCGGGGCTGCTCGTCGCGTGGTACTTCCTCACGATCGCCCGGCCGATGGCCGGCGGCACGACGTGGTCGATCTCGCCGGTGATGACGAGCAGCGGCGCGCGGTCGGTGCGGCCGAAATCGACGTGGCTGACGCCGCCCTTCTCGTTGAAGGCGCCGGCGACGCCCTCGAAGAACACCCGGTTGTAGGAGTTCACCGCGAACTCCTCCCAGAGGCGATCGGATGCCGCGCGGTCGAGGTCGTTGCCGAAGGTGAAGTGGAAGTGGCCCTTCGAGAGCGGCTTCGCGCCGTTCTTCGCGAACGGGTTCGAGAGGATCGGCGTGCCGGTCCAGAGGGTCGACGCGGGCAGGGTCGTGATGCCGGCGGGCTGGCCGGGGGTGACGCCGACGTAGGCGACGCCGAGGCCGCGGTCGGCGAGCATCTGCGTGAGCAGGCCGCCGAAGGAGTGGCCCATGATGATGGGCTTCTCGGGCAGTGCCCGGATGATCCGCTCGTAGTGGTCGGCGATCTGCACGAGGCCGATGCCCTTCAGCGCCTCGGGGTTCGAGCGGATGTCGGCGACCTCACGGTCGTCGATGCCGGGCCATCCCGGAACGATGACCTCGTGGCCGCGGGCCCGGAAGTACTCGGCCCAGGTGTTCCAGCTCTTGGGGGTCATCCAGAGGCCGTGGATGAGGACGATGGGAGTCTTGGTGGCGGTCATTGCTCTCTCCTTCTCGTGTCGTTCGACCTTCTGGTAGAACGATCGTTCTGTCTATGTCTGGGAAGTTACTCCGGGTCGAGCCCCGTGTCAAGCAAAAAGAGAAAGATCGTTCTATCATTTTCGGTATGGCAACTCGAAGCACCTCCGCGGGAACCTCCGAAGCGAGGCAGCGCCTGCTGCGCACGGCCTCCGAGCTCTTCTATCGAGAGGGCATCCACTCGGTGGGCGTCGACCGCATCATCGGCGAGGCCGGGGTCACCCGTGCGACGTTCTACCGGCACTTCCCGAGCAAGGAGGACCTCGTCGAGGCCTACCTCGGCGTCGAGGATGCGGACATCCGCGGCGCATTCGCGGCCGCCGAGGCATCCGGTGCCGAGCCGAAGCAGCTCGTCGGCCTCGTGATCGAGGGGCTCGCCGACGACGTCGCCCGCCACCACACCCGCGGCTGCCCCTTCATCAACGCCGCCGCCGAGTACCCCGACGCCGACAGCGGCGTCCGCAGGGCCGTCGCCGAGCACCGCGAGTGGTTCCGCTCCGAGCTCGAATCGGTGCTGACGGCGGCCGAGGTGCCCGACGCCGACGGCGCGGCCGCCCAGCTCGTGCTGCTGCGCGACGCCGCCATGGTCGGCGGCTACCTCGACGGCTGGGAGCGGGTGCGGCCCGCGTTCACCGAGGCCGCCGCTCGCGCCGCCGGCGTGCAGGGCTGACGGCGGCCGCGATGACGGTCACCGAACTCGACGTTCCCCTCGGCGACGGCCGCAGCCTGCACGCCTACGACACCGGGGCGGATGCCTCGTCGCCGCTCACGCTCGTGTGGCATCACGGCTCCCCGCAGACGGGCGCCCCGATCGAGCCCATCCTGCAGGCGGCCTCCGCCCGCGGCATCCGGCTCCTCAGCTACGGACGCCCGTCGTACGGCGGCTCGACGCCGCGGCCCGGGCGCGACGTCGCCGCGGCGGCAGCGGACGTCGCGGCGATCGCCGATGCGCTCGGCGTCGAGCGGTTCGCCGTGATGGGCGCGTCGGGCGGCGGACCGCACGCACTCGCCTGCGCGGCGCTGCTGCCCGAGCGGGTCACCGGTGCGGTCTCCCTCGCGGGCATCGCGCCGCGCACCGACGCGTACGACTGGTTCGCGGGCATGGCCGCACCCGGCGGCCTGCGCTCCGCCGTCGAGGGGCGCGCCGCTCGCGCCGCCTTCGCCTCGACCGAGGAGTTCGATCCGACGCAGTTCCTCCCCGTCGACCGGGCCGCGCTCGACGCACGCTGGGCGCCGCTCGGCGCCGACGCCATGCGCGCAGGGGAGGCCGGGCCCGACGGCCTCATCGACGACGACGTCGCCTTCGCGGCTCCATGGGGCTTCGACCTCGGCGGCATCGTCGCCCCCGTGCTCCTCGTGCAGGGCGAGGGCGATCGGGTGGTGCCCGCGAAGCACGCCTCGTGGCTCCTCGCGCACATTCCCCGCGCCTCGCTCTGGATGCGCCTCGACGACGGGCACGTGTCGGTGCTCGACGTCGTGCCCGACGCGATGGACTGGCTGCTCGACCGCGCCTGAGGCGAGCTGCCCGAGTCCACCGCGCACCGCTCGACGACTCCGGCGACCCCAGCGACCCCAACTACTCCGGCTGCTCGAGCGCGTCCAGCGCCTCGCGCGCCTCCTCGGCGTCGACCTCTGCGGCGTCGACGGCGCGAGCTGCGCGATCCCGCTCGCGCGCGACGGAGCGTGTCGCCCGATCGGCCTCGGCCAGCTCCGCCTCGACCTCGCGCAGCTCCGCCTCGAGTTCGTCGCGGCGGGTCCCGAGCTCGCGGTGCCCGCGTTCGGCGTCGGCGAGTCGGGCATCGAGGGCTTCGAGCGCGGCGGATGCCGCGGCCGCTCGTTCCTCGGCATCGGCGACGGCACGTTCCGCACCGGCTCGCTCCGCCCGACGCCGTTTCGACGCCGCCGCGCTCGGTCGGGCGGGCGTTTCGCCGGCACGCGCCGTGTCGCCGGGTTCGGTGCGCGGCGCCGGCCCGCCTGCGACGGCATCGCTGAGGTCGACCTCGACGCCGACGGCCTCGAGCGCTCGCACGAGGCGGCCCGTGCGCACGGCGTCGGCCGCAGCGGCATCCGACATCGCGGCCTGCAGCGTCTGGGCGACCTCGTCGAGCACCGGGGTGCGCACCGCGGCGCCGAGCTCGTCGGCGAGGTCGCCGGCCTCGTGCGCGAGGGCGGAGACGAGGCGCCGCCGCTGCCGGCCGAGCTCGGCGAGCTCGGCCGCATCGAAGCGGCCCTGCGCCTCACGCGCCTCGGCGCCGAGCTCGAGGATCGCTTCCACCTCGTCGTTCCGGTGCCGCATGAGCTGGTTCACGAGCCAGGCGGCGGGGGAGGGGCGCCGCAGTTCGCGGATGCGGGCGGCGAGCGCCCGATCGTCGGCGGCGACGGCCTGCGCCCGAGCATTGCGCGCGGCGGTGAACTCGTCGGGACGCAGCCCGTAGAGCTCCGTCGCGACCTCGCCGAGTGCGTCAACCGTCATGGGCCATGCCTCTCACGAGCTCATTCCACCGATCCGTCGAGCGCGGACAGGAGCGCATCGAGGGCTGGGCGCTGGCCCGCGGTGAGCAGCTCCCGGGCCTCGAACGCGGGCGTCCATCGGGCCTCATCGACCTCGTGGAACGACTGTCGCCGCCCCGAACGCGGCGGCCACTCGATCTCGAAGGTGTTCGATCGCACCTCGTCGATCTCGAAGTCGGGGGCATGGGCGGCGAACACCCGCACGGTCTTTCCCGACGAGTACCGGAAGGCGCCGAGGTCGATCACCTCCGCATCGGGCGGCGGCACGCCGATCTCCTCCGCGAACTCGCGGCGGGCGGCGGCGAGCGGCTCCTCGTCGGTGAACTCGCCCTTCGGGATCGACCAGGCCCCGGCCTGCTTGCGCGCCCAGAACGGTCCGCCCATGTGCGCGATGAACACCTCGAGTCCGCGCAGGTCGCGGAGCTCCCGGTAGAGCAGCAGGCCCGCGCTCGTCACCGGCACGGTGTGCGGCCCTGCCTGAGCGCATCCGCGCCACCCGGGAGTAGCGTGGGGCGAGTCGGTCGGAGGAGGAGCACATGGCACGCATCGTGATCATCGGGGGCCACGGCAAGATCGCCCTGCAGCTCGAACGGCTGCTGGCCGATCGCGGCGACGAGGTCGACGCGATCATCCGCAACCCCGACCACGCCGGCGACGTCACGGCCGCGGGCGCTCGCCCCGTGGTCGCCGACATCGAGCGGCTCGACGTGCACGATCTCGCCGAGATCCTGCACGGCCACGACGCGGTGGTCTGGTCGGCGGGAGCCGGCGGCGGCGACCCCGCGCGCACGTACGCCGTCGATCGCGACGCGGCGATCAGGTCGATGGATGCCGCCGAGAGCGCCGGCGTCACCCGGTACGTGATGGTCTCGTACTTCGGCTCGCCCGATCACGACGTGCCCGAGGGCAATTCCTTCCGCACCTACGCCGAGGCGAAGGCGGCGGCCGACGAGCACCTCGCGGACACCGCGCTCGACTGGACCATCCTCGGCCCGAGCACCCTGACCGACGGCGAGGGCACGGGTCGCATCGACGTCGACCCGGCGGGCAGCGGCACCGTCGAACGAGCGGATGTCGCGGCCGTCGTCGCCGAGGCGCTGCACCGCGATTCGACGGTGCGCCGAACCATCCGCTTCAACGGCGGTGGCACGCCGATCGCCGAAGCACTCGGCTGACCGAGGCGGCGCGTGCGTCGGCACGGTCGTCGGAACGGTCAGTGCTCGCGCGGTCGTCGGATCAGCGACCAGAGCGCCGCGAGCCCCAAGAGGCCCCCGACCGCAATGAACGTTCCGAGAATCGACCAGATCACGCTTTCCGTCGACATCGCCCACCTCCGTGTCAGTGGGTTCATTCTGCACGCGGGCGCACCCGACCGCCAGCGATCGGAGCGGAATGCGGCCGAGTCAAGCCGTTGACGGACCGGTGCCGGCCGCGCACGCTGGAGCCATCCCGACCCTCGGAGGAACGATGACCGACGCACGAGACCCAGTAGGCACTGGTGCCGACCAGCGCACAGCACGCGAGCGCAGGCCGAACGCCGACGACGATCGCGAGCAGGAGGAGACGACGGGCGGCGACGACCCGAACGACCTCGACGCCGACATCGCGGTCGAGGCCGACTCGGTCGAGACGCTCGACCCCGAGAACCCTCCGGCGTAGTCGAGGCCGAGCGTTCTGCTCTGAGCGGATCGGCCTGTCGCCGAGCGGATGCCGCGGCTAGCCTCTCGGCATGGGCAAGGTCGTCGAGTTCACACGGGTCCCTGGTTCGCCGACGTCGAAGCCGGGTGCGGAACGGGGCACTGCGAAGCCGCTCTGGCGGCATGCGCTCGGCGAGGTGCTGCGCGGTGAACGGCTCGGGCAGGAGCGGATCCTGACCGAGGTCGCCGCGACGGCGGGCGTCTCGCCCCAGTACCTCTCCGAGATCGAGCGCGGTCGCAAGGAGCCCTCGTCGGAGGTGCTCGGCTCCGTCGCCGAGGCGCTCGGGCTCGAGCTCGTCGATGTCGTGCAGCGGGTCGGCGGGCTGCTCGGCGAACGACGGGATGCCGAGCGGCGCGAGACCGAGCTGCGGGAGCTGCTGAGGATCGAGACGTCGTTCGCCTTCCGTGCCGACGCGGGCGCTCCCGTCGACGTGGGTTCGGCGCATCCGCTCGACCTCGCGCCCGGCGCGCCGTTCTCACCTGCCGTCTCGAACGCCTACCTGCTCGCCGCCTGATGGCCCACGACCGCTTCATGCCGATCCATGATCCGGAGCTGCTGGCGAGGGGCGAGCGCGTGTTCGGCGACGAGTTCGCCGCGATGGGCGAGCGCGTGCTGGCGGTCACCGCACTGACGTCTCGACTGAACGCGCTGCCGTTCGACGACGAGGCGGGCAGGGCCGAGGTGCTCGAGCAGGTACTGGGCCGCCCGTTGCCGCCGAGGCTGACGATCTACCCGCCCTTCTACACCGATCACGGCCTGCGACTGGAACTCGGGGAGCGGGTCTTCATCAATCAGGGCTGCACCTTCCTCGACTATGCGGGCATCCGGCTGGGCGACGGCGTCATGGTCGGCCCGAAGGCCACGTTCATCACGATGGGTCACCCGGTCGATCCTGAGGAGCGGCGCCGATACCTCAGCGGCGCCCCCATCGACGTTGCCGAGAACGTGTGGATCGGCGCCGGGGCGATGATCCTGCCCGGCGTCAGCATCGGTCGCGACGCCGTGATCGCCGCCGGCGCCGTCGTGGCCGACGACGTGCCGGCGGCGAGCCTCGTCGCCGGGCCGAAGGGCACCGTGCGGCGGAGCTGGTAACGTCCGGCGAACGGCCGCCTGGCCGCGCCCGGCCGTCCAACCGCGCCCGGCCGTCCAACCGCGCCCGGCCGTCAGCCGCGCCCGGAGCTGGCCCCGACCAGGGCCTGCGCGGTCAGCACGTGATCGGCGAGGCCGTACTCGACGGCGGCCGCTGCGGGCAGGATGAGGTCGCGATCGGTGTCGTGCCGCAGCGTCATCGCGTCGCGACCGGTGTCGGCGGCGAGGGCGGCCTCGAGTTCGGCGCGCACGCGGACGACCTCGTCGGCGTGCAGGATCAGGTCGGGGATCGTGCCGCGGCCCTTCGTCGACGGCTGGTGCAGCACGACGCGGCCGTGCGGCAGGATCGCCCGCATGCCCTTCGCGCCGCCGGCGAGGAGCACCGCGGCCGGCCCGCCCGCCTGGCCGACGCACGTCGTCGCGACATCCGGCCTGATGTGCTGCATCGTGTCGTAGACCGCGAGCGCCGCGCCGGGCGAACCGCCCGGGGAGTTCAGGTAGAGGCTGATCGGCGTCTCGCTCGATTCCGAGGCGAGGTGCAGGAACTGCGCGATGAGCACGTTGGCAACGCCGTCGTCGATCTCGGTGCCGAGGTAGACGATGCGCTCCGAGAGCAGCCGGCTGTAGACGTCGAGCGAGCGCTCGCTGTTGCCGCGCTTCTCGACGACGTACGGGATCGTGTAGCTGCTCATGACGGGGCTCCTGTTCCGGTGCGGGCCTGAAGTCCGACCAGCGGGCGGTCGCCGCCGGGGAACATCTCGCCGAAGCCGTCGGCGATGGCGTCGATGAAGCCGTAATCGACGGCTTCGGTCGCGGTGTACCAGCGGTCGCGCAGCGAGTCTTCGGCGATGCGCTCGATGGGCTGGCCGGTGTTCTCGGCCGTGATGCCGAGCACCGTGTCGCGGGTGTACCGCAGGTCGTCGGCCTGCAGCTCGATGTCGACGGCGGTGCCGCCGATGCCGGCGGACCCCTGGTGCATGAGGATGCGGGAGTGCGGCAGCGCGAACCGCTTGCCGCGCGTGCCGGCCGAGAGCAGGAACTGGCCCGCGCTCGCCGCGATGCCGACGGCGATCGTCGACACGTCGTTCGGGATCGACCGCATGACGTCGGCGATCGCGAGCATCGCCGACACCGAGCCGCCGGGCGAATTGATCCAGAAGCGGATGTCGCGGCGCGGGTCGTCGGCCGCGAGGGTGACGAGCTGTGCGCAGAGCCGGTTGCCGCCCTGCTGGTCGAGTTCGTCGCCGAGCACGATGATGCGCTCGTGGAAGAGCCGCCTCGTGAGCTCGGCGTCGATCGGATGGATCGGTGGGGAGTCGTGTTCGCTCATGCCCCCAAGCGTGCGCGCGGCCGGCGCAGTGCGGGGCGGATGCCGCTGCGAGCAGTACTGCCGTGAGCAGCGCTGCCGTCGGCAGCACGGCCGTGAGCAGCAGCGCTACCCGAGTCGACGCATCCGCTGCCAGATCGCCTCACCAGGTGGACGGCGCGTCGGGTCGAAATGCGGCTCCATCGCGCCGTGCCAGTCGACGGGGGTGCGATCGTCGGCGCGTGCGGGGGCGCCCGCGTTGACCGCGACCGCGGGCGACTCGCTGTACGAGAACAGCAGCGTGCCGAGCGAACCGATCATGTAGGTCTTGTTGAGGGTCTCGGGCCGTTCCTCCTGCAACTGGAAGTGGTGGAAGACGTAGCTCGCGAACATCTCGGGCTTGAGGAAGGTGAGACTGCCGATGCGATCGGCGACCTCGCGGTCGCCACGCCACGACTCGGCGTCGGTCGGAACGCCGTCGTGGAAGACGTCGAGCATCGGCACCGCGCTGCGGGCGGCGACCGAGTCCGTCTGCGGCCAGTGCTCGAACAACTCGGCGATCTCGGCCGGCCAGTCCCAGGACCGCGCCGGTGCAGCGGCATCCGATGCGCCCACCGCCTCGGCGTACAGGCAGACGTGCGCCCCGAGCGCGAAGAGGGCGACGTCGCGCAGGCCCGAGCGGGTCCAGTGCGAGGCGGCGGATGCCCCGGCCGCCCAGGTCGCGACGGCATCGGCCGCTTCGGCGTCGCGGAGCTTCGAGTAGTACATCACGCGGGTGATCGTGGACATTGCTCGACTCTCGGATCGCAGGTCTCCGCATTCTCCCAGAGCCGTCGAGGCATCCGTGACTCTTCGGGTCGTCGGCTCGGCGCATGCTCGGGAGGTCATGCCAAAATACTTCGGTGACCCGCCTCACCGACCCGACCGCGCATCACGCGACTCGTCGACGCATCAGGTGGCTGCCGGTCGCGCTGGCCGTGTTCGCCGGGGTCGCGCTGCTCGCCGGGGTCGTGCTGCTCGCGATCTGGCTGCGCGCCCAACCCGCGGTGCAGGACTTCCTCGCCCGATACCCCGGCACGACGCCGTTGCCCGAGGGCGCGCCCGTCGGCATTCCGGCGTGGCTCGGCTGGCAGCACTTCCTGAACGCGTTCTTCCTCGTGCTGCTCGTGCGCTCGGGACTGCTGCTCCGCAAGGGCGGCCGCCCGCCGGCCCGTTGGGTGCGGAACAACGAGGGGCTGATCCGCACGAAGAACCCGCCGTGGAAGGTCAGCATCCACCTCTGGCTGCACTACACGGTCGACGCCCTCTGGGTGGCGAACGGCATCGTCTTCATCGTGCTGCTCTTCATCACCGGGCAGTGGATGCGCATCGTGCCGACGAGCGCCGACATCTGGCCGAACGCCGTCTCGGCCGCGCTGCAGTACGCCTCGCTCGACTGGCCCGTCGAGCACGCCTGGGTGAACTACAACAGCCTGCAGGTGCTCAGCTACTTCGCGATCGTGTTCGTCGTCGCACCGCTCGCGGTGGTCACCGGACTGCGGCTCTCGTCGGTCTGGCCGCAGCGCGCCGAGCGCCTGAACCGCGTCTACCCGGCGAAGCTCGCGAAGGCCGTGCACTACCCGGTGATGCTCGTGTTCGTCGCCTTCGTCATCGTGCACGTGACCCTCGTGTTCGCAACGGGTGCGCTGCGCAACCTCGACGCGATGTTCGCGAGCCGCGACGGTGCGTCGTGGCTCGGCTTCGCGATCTTCGCGATGTCGCTCGCGGTCATGATCGGGGGGTGGTTCGCGGTGCGGCCCGCCGTGCTGAAGCCCATCGCGAGCCGCATGGGCACCGTCACCCGCTGAGCCCCGCCCGCCCCGACTCACGCCTCGGCGGTGCGTCTCGTCAGGTGCATGTGCCAGTTGGGCGGCTGCCACGTCGCGCCGCCGTCGAGCGAGAACGACTGCTGCCAGCGCGGATGCTCGGGGTCGCTCGTGATCCACTCGAACCGCTCGCGTGCGGGGGCCCCGCGCAGCTCGAAGTCGGCCTCGAACACGCCGTGACCGTCGGTGAACCGGCCTTCGACGGGAGTGTCGAGCACGCCGGGGAACCGGGTCGAGCTCCACCAGATGCGCCAGAGATCGGCAGCCGGTTCGTACAGGCGGAGCGTGAAGCCCTCGAATCCACCGCCGTCGGGGGCGTCGGGGACGAGCATGCGGTCGATGTGCCCGATGCCGTCGAGCACGGGATGCACCTCGGCGGTCGCGTCGAACTCGACCCATTCCGTGCAGTCGGGGTCGGTCGTGTCGCGCAGCTTGCGGTTGCGCACATGCCACTCGCCGTAGAGGAATTCGAAGTCGTCGGCTGCCATGCCGGCAGTCTGCACCGTGCCACCGTCATTCGAGGGATCCGGCCGGATAGGTAAGGCTCACCTCAGAAGAAAACCGCGTTGATCTGCGGAATTTCGTCCTGTCAGTGCTGCGTGTTCCACCCGCTCGGGCGTACCATCGCCGTATCGAACGGTCGTACACCGCACTGGGAGGTCACCATGAGCATGACGCTCGACGAACTGCCCGCCGTCGCCGAATGCTCGGTGGCCGGATGCTCCTACAACGATCACTCGCATTGCCATGCCGCCGCCGTCACGATCGGCGGCACGGTCGGCGACGCGGAGTGCGCGACCTTCATCCCGCTCGGCAAGAAGGGCGGCCTCGACAAGGTGATCACGCACGTCGGGGCGTGTCAGCGAGCGGAGTGCGTGCACAACGAGTCGCTCGAGTGCACGGCGGCATCGGTGCGCATCGGGGCGGGGTCGACCGACGACGCCGACTGCCTCACGTACGACCCGCGCTGAGGCTCACCACGCGACGGCGCCGCCGCTGCTGATGAACGTGCCGGATTCGGCATGGTCCGGCAGCGTCGCCGCTGTCACGACGATCCGTGCAGCTTCGTCGGCGCTCGTCGGCGCCTGATCGCGGTTTCCGGGTGCCAGGTCGGTCTGCACCCATCCCGGACAGACCGACGTGACCTTGAGCGGGGTGCCGGCGAGCTGCTTGCTCAGTCCGATGGTCATGCTGTTCACGGCGGCCTTCGATGCCTGGTAGGCGGGCACGATGCTCGAGTAGTACGGCGAACTCTCGTCGGATTGGTCGCTCAGCGATCCCATCGTCGAGGAGACGTTGACGATGCGACCGGCCGTGCTGCGACGGAGCAGCGGGAGGAACTTCTCGGTGACGGTCGCCACGCCGAGCACGTTCGTCTCGAAGGTGCTGGCGAATGCTGCGAGGTCGACGAAGTCATGGTCTCCGCGCGCGCTGGCCTCCGGGAGGATGCCGGCGTTGTTCACCAGGATGTCGAGGTGACCGTGGCGTTCGCCGATCTCGTCGGCGGCTTCGGCGACGCTCGCCGGCGACGCGACGTCCAGCATCAGCGGTTCCGCCCTGAGGCCCTCCGCGAGCAGGCCGTCGGCCGCACAGCGCACAGCTTCGAGGTCGCGTCCGGCGATGATGACGGTGGCTCCGGTGCGGGCGAGGGCGGTCGCCGTCGCGAGGCCGAGTCCGCGGTTTCCGCCGGTGATCAATGCGATGGTGCTCATGAACGGGCATTCCTTCCAGTCCGGCAGGAGCGCCGGTTCGAGTCGTGCTTCCGATCCTGCACGCAGGGACGACACGGCTCCGGCGAGATTCGGACCTCGCATCCAGGAGGTCCGATATCCGCTGACGGCGCCGGTGAGCGGCGCGCACGGCCGCGCGGTCGCCCGATCAGACGGGCGCGCGCGGTCGCCCGGTCAGGCCACGACGTGGTCGACGGGTCCCTCGCTGAACTGGCACGACGTGGCTGAGAGGCGCGCGTCGGGATCGAGCCGCGCGAGCACGGCGCCCGCGATCGCGTAGAGCTGTTCGAGCTGCTCGGGAGCGAGGGCGTCGAGCACGTTCGCGCGCACCGTCTCGACATGGCCGGGCGCGGCTTCGGAGATCAGGGCCAACCCGGCCTCGGTGATGGTCGCGTTCGTGGCGCGGCGGTCTTCGGGGCACGGGAACCGCTCGATGAGTCCGCGCTCCTCGAGGCGCTTGGCGACGTGCGAGAGGCGGGGGAGCGTCGCGTTCGTGCGCGAGGCGAGCTCGGTCATGCGCATCGTGCGCGACGGTGCGGCGCCGAGCGCCATGAGTGCGCCGTATTCGAAGTGCGTGAGTCCGGCGTCGCGCAGCAGCTGCGCGTCGAGCGCTCCCGGGAGCAGTTCGGCGAGCGCCACGAGGCGCACCCACGCGGCCGACTCCTCGGGGGCCAGCCACCGCGTGTCATCCGTCATGCCTGAGAGTCTACCGCATTGGTTGACGCAACAACTGAATGCGCGTACAGTGTTGGTTGTCGGAACAAGTAATCGCGTCGAACGGCGCGGGGAGGAATGACATGACGACCGTCAGCATCATCGGAAACGGCAACATGGGCACCGCCATCGGCGGCATCGTGGCCGCAGGCGGCAACACCGTCGAGTTCATCGGGCGCGACACCGCCCAGCAGATCACCGGCGACATCGTCGTGCTCGCCGTGCCGCACTTCGCGATCGACGAGATCGTCGCGGCCCGCGGTGCCGAGCTCGCCGGCAAGGTCGTGGTCGACATCACGAACCCGCTCGACTTCTCGACCTTCGACTCCCTCGTCGTGCCGGCCGACGGCTCCCGTGCGAGCGAGCTCGCCGCAGCCCTGCCCGACGCGAAGGTGCTGAAGGCCTTCAACACGAACTTCGCCGCCACGCTCGCCGCGAAGACCGTCGGTGCGAACCCGACCACCGTGCTCATCGCCGGTGACGACGACGACGCGAAGCTCGCCCTCGCCGAGGTCGTGCGCGCGGGCGGCGTGAACGCCGTCGACGCCGGCCGCCTCTCGCGCGCCCGCGAGCTCGAGGCCGTCGGCTTCCTGCAGCTCACGCTCGCCGTGCAGGAGAAGGTCGGCTGGGACGCCGGCATCGCGCTCGTCGCGTAACGAACTCCGAGTGACGGTCTGCTGCGTCAGCCCCCACTTCGCAGGTAGGCCAATTGCGCTCGAACGGATGCCTCGGCTGCACTTCGCACCGAGGCATCCGTGTCGGCGTAGACGAGGTCGGTGACGGCGCCCGCCCCGGCGTCGGCGCCGAGTTCGCGCAGCGCCGCCCGCACCTGGTCGAGACGTTCGGCGCGGTGCGCGAGGTAGGCACTGCAGATCTCTGCGAGGTCGGCCAGCACCGGACCGTGGCCCGGCAGCACGCCGACCGGCCCGGGCGTGCCGAGGGCGCGCAGCGCCTCGAGCGAATCGAGGTACGGGCCGAGGGCGCCATCGGGGTCGGCGATGATCGTCGTGCCCCGCCCGAGGACCGTGTCGCCGGTGAGCACGGTGCCGTGGGCGTCGTCGCCGGCATCCACGAGGCGGTCGCCGGGAAGTGCGAAGCACACCGAGTCCGCCGTGTGCCCCGGGGCCCCGACCACGTCGATCTCGAGGCCGCCCGCCCGGATGCGTTCGCCGTCGACCAGTGGCGCCCCGGCGAGGCAGAGCGCCGGGGCGATCGCGCGCACCGGGGCATCCGTCATCGCGTGGAAGACGCCGAGCGACTCGGTGTGATCGGGGTGGTGGTGGGTGACGAGCACGAGCTCGACGCGGCCGGCACCGGCCAGGGCGGCGAGGTGCGCCGGATCGGACGGCCCGGGGTCGACGACGACCACGCTGTCGGAACCCGGTGCCCGCAGCACGTAGGAATTCGTGCCGTCGAGGGTCATCGGCCCGGCATTCGGGGCGAGCACGAGACGGGCGAACGTCGACACGGGAACACCGTCGGCGGGAGCCTGATCCATGCCGGAAGTGTACCGGCGCCGATGCGCCCCGGCTCGCCGAGTCATATTCTGAGGTGATGAACAGCGAGCTGGAGTCACTGACGAATCCGGCGGCCACCGGCGCGGCCGCGACCGTCGTCCTGTTGCGCGACGGGGAGCGCGGCCTCGAGGTGCTGTTGGCCGAACGCCCCCGCGATCGCGGCTCCTTTCCCGGAGCATGGGTCTTCCCGGGCGGCGCGGTCGACGAGGCGGATGCCGACGGGGATCCGATCGACGGCATCGACGCGGCCCGACGCGCTGCGGTGCGCGAGACCTTCGAAGAGGTCGGGCTCGTGCTCGACGGCGCCGAACTCGTGCCGTTCTCGCACTGGACCCCGCCCGCGAACGCCCCGAAGCGGCTGACGACGACGTTCTTCGCGGTGCGCGTGCCCGAGGGCGAGTTGCGCCTCGCGCCCGACGAGGTCGCCGAGGCCGTGTGGATCCGGCCCGAGGACGCCCTCGACCGGCACGCGGCCGGCGGCATGACGCTCTGGCCGCCGACGTGGGTGACCCTGCACGGGCTGTCGAACGACGCATCGGTCGACGAGGCGCTCGCCGACCTCCGCGGCGGCTCGGTGCAGCCGTTCGTCGCGAAGATCGCCGACGACGGCCAGATGATCCTCTGGCAGGAGGACGACGAATTCGTGGCCGAGCACAAGCGAGAGGCGCGCGACCCCTCGGTGCCCGACGACGCGCCCGACGCCGACGGCAATCGCCACCGGCTCATGATGGACCGGTTGCCGTGGATCTACATCAACACCCTCGGCGCCGGATTCTGAGCCCGTGACCGACGTCACGGTCGTCGGCAGCGGGCCCAACGGGCTCGTCGCCGCCGTGGTCGCGGCCCGCGCCGGGCTCTCGGTGCGGGTGCTCGAGGCGGCGCCCACGATCGGCGGCGGCCTCCGCACCGCAGAGCTCACCCTGCCCGGCTTCCGGCACGACGTGTGCTCGACGGTGCATCCCGCCGGTCTCGCCTCGCCCGTGTTCCGGAAGCTCGGCCTCCTCGATCGCATCGACTGGGTGGTGCCCGAGGTCTCGTACGCGCATCCGCTCGACGGCGGGCGTGCGGGCATCGCCTGGCGCGACGTCGACCGCACCGCCGACGGTCTCGAGGCCGACGGCGCGGCCTGGCGCAGCCTCCTCGCCCCGCTCGTCGCCCGCAGCCGCGGTGTCGTCGACTTCACGGGGTCGCAGCTGCTGCGCGTGCCGCGCGACCCCGTCGCCGCCGTGAAGTTCGGCCTGCGCGCGCTCGAGCAGGGCACCGCGGCGTGGAACACCCGCTTCGTCGGGGAGGTCGCGCCGGCGCTCTTCAGCGGCGTCGTCGCGCACGCGGCGGGCGGCATGCCCTCGCTCGCCTCCGCCGGAGCGGGCCTCCTGATCGCCATGCACGGGCACGGCGTCGGGTGGGGCCTGCCCGTCGGCGGTTCGCAGGCGATCGCCGACGCGCTCGCCGACGAGCTCCGAGCGCGGGGCGGCGAGATCGTGACGGATGCCCCGGTGGCCTCGCTCGCCGAGGTCACGGGCTCCCGCGCCGTGCTCCTCGACACCTCGCCCGAGCTGCTCTTCACCGCCGAGCTGCCCGGCCGCTACGCGCGCGCCCTGCGCCGGTACCGCTACGGCTCGGGAGTCGCGAAGATCGACTTCGCGCTGAGCGGACCGGTCCCGTGGCGCAACGCCGAGGTGCGCCAGGCTCCCACCGTGCACCTCGGCGGCAGTCGCGCCGAGATCGCGGCGGCCGAGAACGCCGTCGCCCGCGGTTACCAGCCAGGCGTCGCGGGCGGCGGGGGCGCGCAGCATCCGTATGTGCTCGTGGCCCAGCCGACGGTCGCCGACCCGAGCCGGGCGCCCGAGGGCAGGCACGTGCTGTGGGCCTACACCCACGTGCCCGCCGGATCGACGCTCGACCCGACCGAGCTCGTCATCGCCGAGGTCGAGCGCTTCGCCCCGGGCTTCCGCGACGTCGTGCTGGCATCGGCCGCGAGCTCGGCCGCCGAGCTCGGTCGCTACAACCCGAACTACGTCGGCGGCGACATCTACTCGGGCGCGCTCACGATGGCCCAGCTGCTCAAACGGCCGGTCGTCTCGCCGAAGCCGTGGCGCACGCCGATCGAGGGCGTCTACCTCTGCTCGAGTGCCACGCCGCCCGGCCCCGCCGTGCACGGCATGAACGGATGGTTCGCGGCGAAGCTCGCCCTGCGGGAACGCTTCGGCCTGCGCTGACGCCGCTGCCCGGCGTAGCGTTGGCACGTGGAGTGGACCGCGTGGTTCGACGCGCACGACTACGAGATCGCACGGCAGATCCTGCAGCGCGGGGTCGGCGCGCTCGCGTTGGTCGCGTTCCTCTCGACGCTGAACCAGTTCCGCCCGCTCCTCGGCGAGCACGGCCTGCTGCCGGTGCCCGAGCTCTTGCGGCACGCGAAGCGCCTGCGCGGGCCGAGCGTCTTCCGCTGGGGCTACACCGACCGGCGGCTCGTCGCCGTCGCCGCAGCGGGCCTCGTGCTTGCGGCATCCGTCGTGGCGGGGCTGCCGCAGCTCGGCCCGCCGTGGCTCCCGCTCCTCGTCTTCCTCGCGCTCTGGATCCTGTACCTCTCGATCGTGAACGTCGGGCAGACCTTCTACGGCTTCGGCTGGGAGATGCTCCTCTGCGAGGCGCTCTTCACGCTGGCGTTCCTCGGCTCCGACCAGACGCCCCCGCCACTGACCATCGTCATCGCCGTGTGGTGGCTCGTGTTCCGGCTCGAGTTCGGGGCCGGCATGATCAAGATCCGCGGCGGTCGCGAGTGGCGCGACCTCACCGCGCTCATGTACCACCACGAGACGCAGCCGATGCCCGGCCCGCTCAGTCGTCAGGCGCACCTGCTGCCGAAGTGGTTCCATCGCGGCGAGGTGCTCGGCAACCACTTCGCGCAGCTCGTCGTGCCCTTCCTGCTCTTCGTACCGGGGCCCGTCGGCTCGTCGGCGGCCACGATCGTGATCCTCACGCAGCTCTGGCTCATCGTGACCGGCAACTTCGCATGGCTGAACTGGATCACGGTCGTGCTCGCGGCATCCGCGATCACCGACTCGGCCTGGCACTGGCTGATCCCGGCGATTCCCGACGACCTCGGCACGGATGCCGCGGCGACGCCGACCTGGTGGGCGGTCGTGGTGCTCGCGGCATCCGCCCTGCTCGTCGTGCTGAGCTTCTGGCCGATCAGGAACCTGTTCTCACGGCACCAGCTCATGAACGCGTCGTTCAACCGGTGGATGCTCGTGAACGCGTACGGGGCGTTCGGCACGGTGACGAGGCGGCGCATCGAGATCGTCGTCGAGGGCACGCTCGCAGAGATCCCCGACGACTCGCCCGATGCCTCGCCCGATGCCGAGTGGCGCGAGTACGCGTTCAAGGGCAAGCCGGGGGCGCTCCGCCGCATCCCGCGGCAGTGGGCGCCGTACCACCTGCGCCTCGACTGGCTCGTGTGGTTCCTGCCGCTCGGACGCATGTGGGAACCGTGGTTCGAGGTGTTCCTGCTGCGACTGCTCGAAGCGGATGCCGCGACGCTCGCGCTGCTCGAGACGGACCCGTTCGACGGCGCCGCCCCGCGCTGGATCCGGGCCCGGGCGTACCACTACCGGTTCACGACGCGGGCCGAGTTCCGGCGGACCGGCGATCGGTGGGTGCGCACGCTCGAGGGGGAGGTCGTGCCGGCATCGGGTCTCGGGTGAGGGGCGAGGTCGCCGGCGGCTGGCCGTGGTCGGCCGCGGCTACTCCTGCCGCCGCCGGAAGACGTCGAACAGCACCCGGAGCACGAACAGCGCCGACACGACCACGAGCAGGTAGCCGAAGATCTGGAAGAGGCTCAGCGTCTCGGTGACCTGCGGCCCGGCATCGCTGATCAGCAGCATCGCGGCCATCACGCCGAGCACTCCCGCGAGGAAGGCGAGCACGACCTGGTTGACGAGCGAGCGCAGCAGCGAGCGATCGCGATGGTCGGCGAAGAGGCGCACGTTGACGCTGAGCCGGCCGTTCGCGAGCGAACCCGAGATCTGGTCGAAGCGGTGGGGGATGCGGCGCAGGATCGGCAGCATGGTGCCGACCTCGTCGACGATCGCGTCCTTCAGCGAGCTCGGCTTGAACGCGTCGGCGATGCGCGCCTTCGCGAGGCCGCTCGCCGCCGTCAGCAGGTCGAACTCGGGATCGAGCACCCGGAGCGTCCCCTCGGCGACGGCGACGGCACGGAACGCCGAGGCGAGCTCGGGCGGGATCGCGAGCCGGTTCTCCGAGAGCAGACGGGTCATGTCGGCCACGATCGTCGAGTCGAGGGCCGACCCCGGGCCGAGCCGGGCGGCCATGAACGAACCGATCTCGCGTCGGAGCACGAACTCGTCGACGTCGTCGGGCAGCTCGACGAGGCCGAGCAGCGCATCGCTCATGGAACGGGCGTCGCCGCGGTAGAACGCCATCAGGATCTCGCCGATGCGCTCCCGCATCTCGGAGTCGAGGCGACCGACCGAGCCGAAGTCGACGAGGCCGAGTCCGCCGTCGGTGCCGTCGTCGCCCTGCAGCAGCATCACGTTGCCCGGGTGCAGGTCGGCGTGGAAGACGCCGTCGTCGATCACCTGGGTGATGAGGGAGCGGAAGAGCAGGGACGCCTGGGCCTTCCGCACGGCCTCGGGGCGCGTGCCGTCGTCGTCGCTGAGCGCGCGGCCCGGGATGAACTCCATGACGAGCACGCGTGCCGTCGAGAGCTCGCGGAAGCAGTGCGGGATCGTGAGCCGCTCGCTCACGGGATGCCGCGACTGGGTCGCCTCGATCGCAGCGAGGTTCGCCGCCTCCGAGCGGTAGTCGAGCTCGGCGCGGAGCGACTCGGCGAACGCCGCCGCCACCGAGCGGAGGCCGAGCGACCGACCCCACTCCGTCTCGGTCTCGAGCTTCCGCGCGAGGCGTTGCACGATGTCGAGGTCGCGCTCGACGCCGGGGATGATGCCCGGGCGCTGCACCTTGACCGCGACGAGTTGCCCCGAGGTGAGCCGGGCGCGGTGCACCTGGCCGATCGACGCCGCGGCGAACGGCTCGGGATCGAACTCGGCGAACGCCTCGTCGGCCCGTGCGCCGAGTTCGTCGTGCAGGAGCTCGTCGATCTCGTTCCAGGCCGCCGGCGGCACGTTCTGCTGCAGGCGCTCGAGCTCGGCGATGTACTCGTGCGGCAGCAGTTCGGTGCGGGTCGAGAGCATCTGGCCGAGCTTGACGAACACCGGTCCCGCCTCTTCGAGGGAGATCCGCAGCGCCTTCGCGTGGGCGCGGCGGCCGGCGTCCGCCGCTGCGGATCGTGAACGGTCGGGCTTGAACGGCACGAGGCCGTTGCGCACCGCGATGCGGGTCACCTCGGAGTACCGGCGACCGCGGTCGAGGGTGCGCTTGAGATCGGGGATCCATCGATCGGGTCGCGGCATGGTGCCGCTCGGCACGATGAGCTCGGCGATGACGAGGAACCCGATGGCCACGAGCACGATGATGCCGAGCTGGATCGGCACGAGGGCGAGCGTCGCCCCGTCGCCCCTCCAGACGAACTGGGACTCGAAGCCGAGCTCCGCGCCGAGGGCGATGAGCCCGGCGATGATGATGCGCCCCGTGCCGACCTGCACGCCGAGGAAGCGCCGCGAGATGCCCGCGAGCAGCATCATGAACAGGATCGTCACGATCGTGACGCCGATCACACCCAGGATGATGGAACCCGTCGACATGTGCGCCCCCTTCGGGCGCGCGTCAGCCCGCGGCCCACCCCCAGCGTATTGCTCAGGTGCCCGCGGGCCCGCTCACGCCTCCGCGGGCTCGCCGACCGGCCGGTGCTCGACGTCGTCGACATGCGCGCTCGGCATCGCGATGCCGCCCGCGATCGTGACCGCCGCCGCGACGAGCACCGCGACGAAGACGGCCGTCGAGGCCCCGTGGATCGCGACGGGGGAGTGCTCGCCGAGACCCGAGCGGGCGATCACGCCGTTCGCCACGGCGCCGAAGATCGCGACGCCGACCGCGCTGCCCATCGAGCGCAGGAACATGTTCGCGCCCGTGACGACGCCGCGCTCCGACCACGGCACCGACGACTGCGCGGCGATGAGCGTGGGCGAGGCGACGAGCCCGAGGCCGAGGCCCACGATGAAGCACGCGATCGCGGTGGTCCAGACGTTCGGTGTGAGCGAGGCCGCCACGAGCGCGGCCGAGCCGAGCACGGTGATCGTCAGGCCGATGAGGGCGGTCCGTCGGAATCCGATGCGGAGGAAGAGCCGCCCCGCCTGGCTCGCCGCGATCGGCCAGCCGAGCGTGAGCGCGGCGACCGCGAGCCCTGAAACGAGCGGCGATGCACCCGCCGTCGCCTCGAGGAAGGTCGGCACGTACGACGTCAGCCCGATGAGCACGGCGCCGACGCCGAGCGAGATGAGCGAGGTCGTGACGATGAGCCGCCGGGAGAAGACCCACAGGGGAAGTACCGGTTCGGCTGCTCGACGCTCGATGAACACGAACGCGACGAGCAGCGCAGCGCCGATCGTGAACGCTCCGATCGACTGCCACGAGAGCCACTCCCAGGCCTGGCCGCCCTCGAGCACCGCGAGGATCACCAGGGTCGACGCGATCGTCAGCACGGTCGCGCCGGCGAAGTCGATGCGGTGCTTCTCGCGGGTGACGGACTCGTGGTACGAGCGAAGGAGCATCCACCCGGCGATGAGGCAGAGCGGGATGTTCACGAAGAAGATCCACCGCCACGACGCGAACTCGGCGAACAGGCCGCCGAGGGTGGGGCCGACGACGGAGGAGACCGCCCAGACGCTCGCGATGTAGCCCTGCACGCGAGCGCGCTCGCGGACCGTGTAGATGTCGCCGGTGATCGTGATGGAGACGGGCAGCACCGCTCCGGCGCCGAGGCCCTGGACGGCGCGGAAGACGATGAGCGAGGTCATGTCCCACGCGAAGCCGCAGAGCACCGAGCCGACGAGGAAGACGCCGATGCCGATGAGCATGATCGGCTTGCGCCCGACGGTGTCGGCGAGCTTCGAGTAGATCGGCACCGAGACGGCCTGGGCGAGCAGGTAGATCGAGAACAGCCACGGGAACTGGGCGAACCCGCCGAGGTCGGCCACGATCGACGGCACCGCGGTCGCGAGGATCGTCGAATCGATCGCGATGAGGCCCGTGGCCAGCATCACGGAGATGAGCACCGGCCCGCGCGCCGACCGGAATCCCACAGCAGTCGTCTCGGTCACGTTCCCCCTCGGTCTGCGGGCACGCTGTGCGGCCCACCTACAAGCAACGTCGTCGCACCGGATTCATTCCGGATCCGGGCGATTGGTGGAGGGCGATTCGTCGGGCGGTACCGGATCGAACTCGCCGGGTCAAGCACGTGCTCGGGTCGTCGTCGCCCACTACCGTCGGACTCATGAGGATCCGCACGAAACGCCCGGTGCCCGCGCCGCCTCCCGCCGCGGCGGAGATCACGAGCGACGGCGACTCCCGCGCACCCGAGGTGAAGATCAACGCGTTCCGCATCGGATTCGTCGGCGCCCTCGGCGTGCTGCTCGCGGTGCTGCTCGGCGGCATCGTCGGCGAACTCGGCACGGTGATCCTCTACGTCGCCCTCGCCCTCTTCCTCGCGCTCGGCCTCGACCCGATCGTCAGCTGGCTGCAGCGGCGCGGCATGGCGCGCTGGGTCGCGATCCTCATCGTCTTCGCCGGCGTGATCGGCATCTTCGTCGGGCTCATCGCCACGATCGTGCCGATCGTCATCGAGCAGACCACGAACATCGTCGAGAACTGGGACGACATCGTCGCGAACGTGCAGCACAGTCCGTTCGTGACCTGGCTCAACGGGCTCACGGGCAGCGGCAACGCGATCAAGGACGCGATCGAGTCCGCAGGTGAATGGCTCGCCGACCCCGCGAACCTCGGCTCGCTCGGTGGCGGCATCCTGGCGGTCGGCGCCGGCATCGCCGGCGGTTTCACCGGTGCGACGATCGTGCTCATCCTCACCCTGTACTTCCTCGCCTCGCTCGACTCGATGAAGCGCTACGCGGCACGGTTCGTGCCGGCGAGCTCGCGCCCCGGCTACCGGGACGTGTCGGAGGAGATCACGGGTTCCGTCGGCCGCTACGTCATCGGCCAGTTCGGGCTCGGCGCCACCAACGGCGTGCTGAGCCTCATCTACCTGTCGATCATCGGGGCACCGGTGCCCATCCTCCTGGCGTTCATCGCCTTCCTCTTCTCGCTCGTGCCGCTCGTCGGCACGCTCACCGGTGCCGTCATCATCACCCTCGTCTCGTTCGCGGCGTCGCCCGAGACCGCGCTCGCCGCAGCGATCTACTACCTCATCTACATGCAGGTCGAGGCGTACGTGCTGAGCCCGCGCATCATGAGCCGAGCGGTCGCCGTGCCCGGCGCGCTCGTCGTGATCGCGGCCGTCGCAGGTGGCACGCTCGGCGGCGTGCTCGGCGCCCTCGTCGCGATCCCGGTCGCGGCATCGCTCATCATCATCGTCGAGAAGGTCATCTTCCCCCGCCAAGACACCATCTAGGCGACGCACCGGCTCGTCGAGATCGCGGGGGGCGCAGCAGCCCTCGTCGACCGGCGCCCGCGGGGCCTCAGAACCAGATGCTGAGGTGCGGCGCGCGCTGCGCGGCGAACATCGCGTCGGCCGCCGCGATCGAGCCCGGCGCGCGCTCGGTGATGCGTCCGGCACGCGCGAGCACCGACGGATGCACCCCGCCGAGGTAGATCGCGCCGAGCTCGCGCACCCCGAGCCGGATGCTGCGAACGCCCTTCGCGGATGCCGCGGCATCCGCCGGTTCGACGGCCGAGACCTCCGCGCGGCCGGCCTCGTCGACGACGAGCTCGAAGAGCCCGCCCGCGATGCCGATCGGGTCGTCGACGTCGATCACGAGTCGGCCCGGTGCGCTGTAGCGCCGCGCCGTGAGCGCGGTGACGGGGTCGATCACGCGGAGCCACAGGTGGTCGACGACGTCGGAGAAGGAGACGGCCCGGGGATCCTCGAGCAGCCAGGGGAGCGGCTCGTCGACCGACCGGAGCAGGCCGCGAGTGCCCGACACGAAGTCCTGCTCGACGAGGAATCGCCAGAGCGCGCGCTCGGCGTCGTCGGTCGCCGCGGCGAGGAAGTCGAACTCGGCGACGCCCGGCTCGTTCGGCTCGCGCGTGACGTGGAACACGGCGAAGCCCTGCGCCTGACCGCGCTCGTCGTCGTAGCGCACGACGCGTCGTGCCCGCGAACGGTCGCTCTCGGGGTCGTGGAGTCCGAGCACCCGATCGAGCAGGCCCGGCCAGCGGTCGATCTCGCCGGGAGTGCGCGCGACCGCCCGTCGGGCGATCGCGGGGGCCGCTTCACGGATGGACGCAGCATCGACGAACTGCACGCGGCCCGGGGCATCCGGCCCCACCCAGTGCACCCGCCGCCGGTCGACGAACACCGTCGCAGAGCGCGCGGCCGGGGCGTAGCCGTAGCGGCCGTAGATCGTGGCCTCGGTGGCGGTGAGCATCGCGAGCGCGGCGCCCGCCGCACGGGCGTTCGCCAGCTCGGCGAGCATGAGCGCCCTGGCGATGCCGCGTCGGCGATGCGTCGGAGAGACCGTGACCGAGCTCACCGCCCAGGCGTCGACGCTGCGCCCACCGGGCACGCTGAGTCCCGTCGGCCAGCTCGAGACCGTGGCGACCGGGATGGCGGGGTCCACGATGGTCGAGTCGTAGACGCCGTGCACCCGCCGCTCGGCGATCACGCCGAGGTCGTGGTCGAGCTCGACCTGTCGCGGGCGGCTGTGGTGGAAGCCCCGGAAGTCCGCCTGCACCCACGCCGATGCGGCGGCGGTGTCCGACGTGTCGACCAGGCGGTAGGCGAGGCCTCTCGCGGCGAGCGTGGCGAGCGCCGCGGTATCGGCGGGGAATCCCTGCAGGTCGAACGACATCGAACCATCGTAGTCGCGGGGTCGACCGTCTGCGCGGGGTCGATGGGGCGGTCGGGGCGGCAGGCGTCGTCGCCCGTCACCGCATCCGGTAGTCGGGAATGCTGTCGTCCGTCGCGAAGGCATCGGTCATCCACGTCATGGTGCGGTACATGAGCGGGTTCGCGAACGTCCAGTCGCGCATGCGGATGCGCCGGCGCGACGGCGGAGCGAGGAAGGGGCCGGCATCGCCCGAGCGGGCGACCTTGGTGGGCTTGCGCATGCGGCGGTCGTACGCCGTGAACGCCGTCGCGTGGTCGCCGCCCGCGGCGATCAGTTCGCCGGCGAGCACGTAGGCGCCGATGAGGGCGAGCCCGGTCCCGAATCCGCCGAGCGTGTTCGCGTAGCCGGCATCGCCGACGAGTGCCGCGCGACCCTGCGTGAACGAGGTCATCCGGGTGCGCGCGAGGGCGTCGAGATAGAAGTCGGATGCCGCGCGGCTGGCCTCGAGCGCAGCGGGAACCCGCCATCCGGCGCCCGCGAACGCGGAGTCGAGGAAGTCGCGCTGCGACGCGATGTCGTGCCGGTCGTAGTCGGGGTGCTCGGCGCGGAAGACGAACAGGTTCGGCGCCTTCTGGCCCCCGAGGAGTGCCAGGCGACCTGGCTCGTTGTACCCGTAGGCGATGCCGCGCCCATCGGGGAGACGGGTCTCGAGGGCGCCGAGCGGCGCCTCCCCGCTCGCGACCGCGTAGTAGAACCCGCGGGTCTCGACGAACCGGTCCTCGGGCCCGAAGGCGAGACGTCGTACTGCCGAATGCACGCCATCAGCCCCGATCACGAGGTCGAACCGCTCGTCGGGTCGACGGGCGAAGGCGACGTCGACGCCGGCGTCCGACTCGGCGATCCCGGTGATCTCGTCGTCGAACACGTAGTCGGCGTCTGCGGCGGAGTGCGCGATCAGGATGCCGGCGAGGTCGCCGCGGAGGATCTCGACGTCGCCGCCGATGAACTCGCCGGGCACGACGGCGTTCACGCGGTCGTTCGCGTCGACCATGCGCCAGTCCGTCTTCGCGGTCTGTCGCGCGCGCACCTCGTCGAGGATGCCCATGCGGGTGAGCAGTGCGTGGTGCGTCCGTCCCTTGAAGTCGACGGCCTGGCCGCCCGGCCTCACCGTCGGCGCCTTCTCGACGACGGTCACGTCGCAGCCGTTGCGGCCGAGCCATCGCGCCAGTGCGGGGCCGGCGATGCTCGCACCGGAGATGAGGATCTTCGTGGTTGCCATGTGCGCGTTCCTTCGTCCGAATTAATTGCGTCCTATGGACACAATAACGTGATCGCGTACAGTGGACGCAATCAGTTCGGAGGAGGATCGTGACCGAGGGTGAAGTCGACGCGGCGTCGCGGGTCGCAGCCGCGGAGTTCCTCTGGGCGCAGCCGCCCGGGCGGAAACCGGGGCCGAAGCCGAAGTACACGCTCGACGGCATCGCCGAGGCCGCGATCGCCATCGCCGACGAGTCCGGGCTCGACGAGGTCACGATGCAGCGCGTCGCCGATCGGCTCGGCACGACGAAGATGGCCCTCTACCGCTACGTGCCCGGACGCGCCGAGCTCGACGCGGTCATGCTCGACACCGGGCTCGGTGCGCCCGTCGTGGTCGACGAGGAACACTGGCGCACGGCCCTGACCATGTGGGCCGACGGCGTTCACGTTCGCGCCCTGGCGCACCCGTGGATCGTCGAACTCGTGCAACGGCCGCACACGCCCGGCCCGGGGGAGCTCGCGTGGTTCGAGGCCGGTCTCGGTGCGATGGCGGCACTGCCCCTTCGCGGGGGCGAGAAGCTCGACCTGCTGACCCTCCTCGTCGGACACGTCATGTCACTCGTCCGGCAACGTGCGTCGGCCGGCGCACCCGAACAGCAACTCGCGGCGAGCCTCGCCGCCATCCTCGTCACGCGCGCCGAGCGCTACCCGCGCACCGCGAGCGCGTTCGCGGAGGCCGGCGACGACGGCGCCCTCGACGACGCGCTGCGATTCGGCGTCGATCGCGTGCTCGCCGGTGTCGCCGCGCTCGTCGCCGAGCGAGCGGGGTCGTCGCCGTCTCGTTCCTGATCGCGGAGCGCGGCCGCGCGGCAGGGCGAGCGTAGCCGGATGGGGCCCCGAATCATCCCCGAAGTTCGAGCCGATGCAGCGAGCCGTCGGGGAAACGGAGTTCGACCCGCACGCGTTCGCCGTCGTCGTACGCCGCTTCCACGGCGATCGGGGCGGCGTCGGCCGGCCCACGGCCGAGCCGGGTGGCGACGAGGTGCACGCTGCGAGGGCCGGAATGCCGGTCGCTGAGCGTCGGTACGGCGGTGAACGGGCCAAGCGGGCTCGTGTCGGTTGCGCGGTGGACTCCCGCCGTCGGCGTGCCGATCAGCGACTCGATCGACGAGGTGAGCCCTCCTGCGGATACCGAGGAGCGCGAGTCGACGACGCTCGCGGCCGGCGCGACCTCCGCTGCCAGCGCGAAGCCACCGAACCGCACCGGCAGCTCCAGCGTCTCGTCGCTCGTCACGAGGTGGAGGTGCACGATCGTCGCGTCGTGCGCGACCGAGGCGGTCGCGATACGGGTGCCGGTCGCGGGCTCGGGAGTGTCGGCGCCGGGCTCCGCCCAGAACGGTGTGTGCGCGCTCGTGAGCGAGCCGGGTGCCGCAGGCAGCCGCTCGATCGCACCGCGACGCGAGGCTCGACCTCGCTCGTCGATGAGCGCGACGTGGTTGTCGAGCGGGTGCGGATCGAAGCTCGGCGCCGTCGCAGAGGAGTAGGCGAGGCGCCCGTAGTGCGGGTCGTCCGTTCCCGTGAGCGGCGGGTGGTGATCGCTGCCGTGGTTCACGATGCGCGCGATGCCGTCGTCACGGCTCGTCTGCAGCAGGAAGCCGGGGGTCGCGAGCACGAGCGAGACGTCGGACTGCTCGATCGGGGTCGGCTCCTCCTCGGCGCTCCAGACGGGGGAGTCGGCGGGCAGGAGGAGGCCCAGGAAGCCCTTGCTGGCCCAGTACGGCGAGGCCGGGCCCGAGTAGGGCTGCACCATGGGCGGGAAGGCGCCGAGCCAGCCGTTCGTCAGGATGCCGCGCTCGTCGAGGGCGCCGCCATCGACGAAGCGCCGCAGCGTGCGCGAGGCGAGCCGGCGCGTCGCGCCCGGCTCCATCGGCGAGACGCCCTCGGACTCGCCGAGCCAGATCGGGGCGAGCGCGGCGAAGCGGTACGCAAGTGAGCGGCCCAGGAAGATCGGGGTGCCGTCCGCACCGATGAAGCGCACGTGCTGCGGCAGGAAGGCTGCGAGGCGCGCGCGGTAGCGCGCCTTCGCATCCGCGGCGCGGGCCGTGTCGCGGAGCTCGTGCATGCGGGCCCAGAGCAGCGGGTACACGTGCATCGCCCAGGCGTTGTAGTAGTCGAAGTTCTGGCCGTCGCCGTCGCGGTACCAGCCGTCGCCGTCGTACCAGGCGTCGATGCGCTCGAGCCCCGAGTCGATGACGGACTCGTCGAAGGCGAATCCCGTGCCGGCGAGGAATTCCTGCACCATCACGCGGAAGAGCACCCAGTTGTTGTCGGGTGTCGCGACTCGCGCAGAGGGGGCGAGCCAGGCGGCGACCCGCTCCTGCTCCGCCGACTCGAGTCGGTCCCAGAGCCATCGGCGGGTCAGGTGCAGACCGATCACGAGCGATGCCGCTTCGACGAGCGCCTGGCCGCGATCGATGATCGGGGGCCAGGCGTCGGGATGCGCCGGATCGGTGCCGGCGATCAGGCCGCTCCGGGTCCGTTCGAGGAGGCCGGCCGGATCGTCACCCTCCGCGCCCGCGACCCGGAGCGCGGTGAGCAGGAACGAGCGGGTGAATCCCTCGAGCGCATCGGACCGCGCGCCCGACCAGCTCGGCCGACCGGGCAACTCGACGAGGGCGCCCGAGGCGGAGCGGAACGGCTCGAGTGCGGCGAGCAGCCGGTCGGCGGCGGCGAACCACTGCGCGCGGGTCAGGGCCGGCTCGGATTCAGCGTGCATCCCGTTCGGCTCCCATGCTCGCGGTCGTGTTTCCGCACAAGTGTATGGTGGGTTCCGTTCGGGGCGAGTATTCGCACAAAAAGGCACATTCGGAGGGCTTCATGATCGCCGCTGGTCGTCACGACGCGATCCTCAGGGAGCTCGAGCTCCGGGGGTCGCTCGACATCACGCCGTTCGCCGACCGGCTGCACGTCTCGACGATGACCCTGCGACGCGACCTCGCCGAGCTCGAGGCTCGGCGGCTCCTCGTCCGTGTGCACGGCGGTGCCGTGTCGCTCGCGGTCGACGCGCAGCGCGAGCGACCCGCCGATGGCGCACGGCAGCCGCGTCGGCCCGTCGCGACGATCGGCATGATCACGCCGTCCGCGAGCTACTACTACCCCGAGGTGATCCGCGGCGCACGAGATGCCGCCCGCGAACTCAACTGCCGTCTCGTGCTCGGCACCACGAACTACTCGGAGCGCGAGGAACTGCGGCAGGCCGAGCGCCTCATCGGCGGTGGAGTCGATGCGCTCATGATCACGCCGAGCGGAGTCGCACTCGAGGGAACCCCGTTGCACGAGCTCCTGGTCGACGCACCGATTCCCGTCGTCGTCGTCGAACGCAGCGTCGACGAGCGCACCGGCGGGCGCCTCGAGTCCGTGCGCAGCGACCATGCGTACGGGGCGGAACTCGCAGTCCGTCACCTCGCCGAGCTCGGGCACGAGCGCATCGCGCTCGCCGCGCGCAACTCGGCGACCACGCCGTGGCTCATCGACGGCTACGACAGGGCGATGGCGCGCCTCGGCTTCACCGAGGCCGCCCTGCATCGGCAGTTGCCGTCGCCGCGCGCGGGCGCCGATGACTCCATCGATGCGCTCGGGAGCTTTCTCGACGAGTGCATCGCGTGCGGCGTCTCGGCCGCGCTGATGCTGAGCGATGTCGATGCCGTGGCCTTCACCGACCTGGCGTGGGAGCGCGGCATCCGCGTCCCCGACGACTTCGCCGTCATCGCATACGACGACGAGATCGCCGCTCTCGGCCGGGTGCCGCTCACGGCGATCGCTCCGCCCAAGCATGACCTTGGCTACGCCGCGTTGCGGCTCTGCGTCGATCGCATCCGCCAGCCGGATGCCGCGGGGCGCGCGGTGACCCGCACCGCGATGCTGCCCACCCTCATCGAACGCGAATCGACTCGAATCGACGCGTGATGTTCTCTTTTGTTCGATTGTCGCCTTCGGGCTTGCACCACGATCGGAACCGGGCTTCAGTGGCCTGAGCACCGCCCTCACATTCAAAGGAGAATTGGTATGAACATGCGTCGCAGGCTGCTCACGGGCGCCGCGCTCCTCACGGCAGGAGCGCTGTTCGCCGGCTGCTCCTCCAACGCCCCCGCCGCTCCGGCCGAGTCGGCCGAGGCGGCCACCGGCGAGATCACCTTCTGGTCCGCCATCAAGGGCATGGACGCCGTCACCGAGGCGTTCAACGACAGCCAAGACGACATCACCGTCAACTTCGAGGAGATCCCGAACGGTCCCGGCGGCGGGTACGCGAAGATCGCCACCGCCCTCGCCTCGGGCACCGCACCCGACGTCGTCGGCATCGAGTACCAGCAGCTCTCGCAGTTCGTCGGCGGGGGTTCCCTGCTCCCGATCGACGACCTCGTGCCGGCGAAGACCCTCGACGGCTACTCCGACCAGGTGCGCGGCCTCGTCACCTTCAACGACCAGACCTTCGCCATGCCCTATGACGCGGCGCCGCTCATCACCTACTACCGACAAGACGTGCTGAATGCCGCCGGCGTCCAGGTACCGAAGACCTGGGACGAGTTCGAGGCTGCGGCGCGCGCGGTCCGCGCCTCGAATCCCACCGCGTACATCGCGAGCTACAACCCGAACGAACCCGCCGTCGTCGCCGCGCTCGCCTGGCAGGCGGGTGGTGAGTGGTTCGGCACCGAGGGCGACTCCTGGACGGTCGGCATCGACGACAAGCAGACGCAGAAGGTCGCAGAGTACTGGCAGAAGCTCGTCGATGAAGACCTCGTCAAGGTGCAGCCCTCGTTCAGCGATGCCTGGACCGCCGACCTCGCGTCGGGCGTCACGAACGGCGTCATCGGCGCGAGCTGGAGCGCAGCAGGCATCAAGTCGCGCACCGAGGCGACCGGCCAGGCCGGCGAGTGGATCGCGGCGGCGCCGCCGTCGTGGGATGAGCCGGCGAGCGCGTTCTACGGCGGTACGAGCTACGCGATCACGAAGGACTCGAAATCGCCCGCGGCCGCCGCGGTGTTCCTCGAGTTCGTGACCACCAATGCGGCCGCCATCGAGGCTCGCGGCGACGTCGGCAGCGCCTACCTCGCGTACCCCGGACTCACCGACATCGCCAAGGGCGTGTTCCCCACCGAGTACTTCGGCAACGACATCTACGCCGCATTCGACGAGTCCAACGAGGTCGTCGTCGACGGATGGGCGTGGGGCCCCAGCTGGGACATCACCAACACCGCCCTGAAGGACGCACTCGGCACCGTCGGCGCGGGCGGCACGATTCCAGCCGCGGTCGACACCGCCCAGACGGCAACGGTCGACGGGCTCGAGCAGCTCGGCCTGTCCGTCAAGTAATCGATTCCTGGGGCGACGGTGCACACCGTCGCCCCAGGCCCCTTCCGAGGAGTGCTGATGTCCAGCCGCACTGAAACCCCCACCCGGCCGCCTGCCCGGCGCACGATCCCGGGCACCGGAGGTCGCACCGCCGCGATCTTCCTCACGCCGTTCTTCGCCCTGTTCGCCGTGGCGATGGTGGCCCCCGTGGCGTACGCGATCGGGCTCAGCTTCTTCGCCGAGAAGCGGTCGGGCCTCGGCTTCGCGCCGCCCGTGACGAGCTTCGTGTGGTTCGAGAACTACGCCGACGTGCTCGCCAGCGAGTCGTTCGTCGGCGGCTTCGGCCGGCTCTTCCTCTACTGCCTGATGTACATCCCCATCATGCTCGGGCTGGCCTTCATCTTCGCCCTCCTGCTCGACGCGGTGGTCACCCGCGCGAAGCGCGCCTTCCAGCTCTTCCTCTTCCTCCCGCACGCCGTGCCCGGCGTCATCGCAGCCCTCATCTGGGCGTACCTGTACACCCCCGGCGTCAGCCCGATCGTGTCGGCGCTCGCCGCAGGCGGAATCGAGATCGACTTCCTCTCGATCCACCTGGTGCTGCCGTCGATCGTCAACATCGCCGTCTGGGAATGGACCGGCTACAACGTCATCATCCTCTTCACCGCGCTGCAGGCGGTACCGCGCGACATCCTCGAGGCCGCCCGCGTCGACGGCGCGAGCGAGCTGCGCTCCGCACTGTCGATCAAGGCGCCCCTCATCATCCCCGCCATCATGGTCACGCTGCTCTTCACCGTGATCGGCACCCTGCAGATGTTCACGGAGCCGACCATCATCGCGAAGGCGACGACGGCCGTGACGAGCACCTGGGTGCCGAACATGTGGGCCTACGACGCGGCATTCAACCGAAACAACCTTCCGCAGGCCGCGGCGGCGTCGATCATCCTCGCCGTGCTCGCCGGGCTGCTCTCATGGGCGGTCACCCGCCTCTCGACGGGACGCAAGCGATGACCGCCACACTCTCCCGCGTCTCGAACGCGGATCGCCTCGACGGCCGCCGGCAGATGATCGTTCGGTCCCGCCGTCCGCGGCACCCCGCCGGCTCGTCGATCACGGTCAACGGGCTCCTGTTGCTCGGCTGTGCGTACATGGTGCTGCCGCTCGTCTGGCTCGTCTTCGCCGCCACGAAGGACGCCGCAGCGCTGTATGGAACGAACGCCTTCACCTTCAGCGGTGCACTGTGGCAGAACATCGTCGATGTCGTCACCGAGGGCGACGGCGTCTTCGTGCGCTGGATGCTCAACAGCATCCTCTACTCGGGTGTCGGCGCACTCGTCGGCGGCCTGATCTCCCTCATGGCCGGCTACGCCTTCGACAAGTTCGCGTTCCGCGGCAAGGGCGCCCTCTTCGCCATGGTGCTGGTCGGCGTCCTGATCCCGAACACCGCCACGGTGCTGCCCCTCTACCTGCTCGGCGCGGCAGTCGGTGTGACCAACACGATCTGGGCCGTCATCATCCCCGTGCTCTGCGTACCGTTCAGCGTCTACCTCGCCCGTGTGTTCAGTGCGGGATATGTGCCGGACGAGACCCTCGAGGCGGCCCGTGTCGATGGCGCCGGTCCGATCCGCACCTTCTTCTCGGTCGCGCTGCCGATGCTGACGCCGGGATTCGTCACGATCGCGCTCTTCCAGTTCGTCGGCATCTGGAACAACTTCATGCTTCCACTCGTCATGCTGCAAGACCCCGACCTCCTGCCGGTGAGCGTCGGCATGTCGCTCTGGCAGGGCTACACGACGGTGCAGCCCGAGTACACGCCGATGGTGATCACGGGCTCGCTGCTCTCGATCATCCCGCTCGTCGTGGCCTTCATCCTGCTGCAGCGTTTCTGGCGGGCCGGCCTCTCGGCAGGGAGCATCAAGTGACCGGCGGCCGTCCGCGTCTGACCTTCGCGATGGCGCCGGAGGTACGGCAAAGAGTCTTCACGTCCGAGCGCATCGCCGCCTTCGCGGAGGTCGCCGACGTGGTGGGCATCCTCTCGGAGTTCGAATCGGATGCCGCGCGAGAGGTGCTCGCCGACACGGAGATCCTCGTGACCGGCTGGGAGAGCCCGCCGGTCGACGGCGTCGTCCTCGCCGCCGCCCCGCAACTGCGAGCCATCCTTCATGCGGCTGGATCCGTGAAGCACCACGTGAGGAGCGAAGTGTGGGAGCACGGCATCGAGGTGAGCTCCGCCGCCGCGGCCAACGCGGTGCCGGTCGCCGAGTACACCGCAGCGATGATCGTGCTCGCGAACAAGCGGGTGCTGCCGATCGCCGCGCGCTACCGCGCAGAGCGGCGCGCGCTCGACGTCGAGCAGCGTTTCCCCGGGCTCGGCAATTTCGGCAAGCGCGTCGGCATCGTGGGCGCCTCGAAGATCGGCAGGAATGTCATCGAGCTCCTGCGTCCGTACTCCATCGAGGTCGTCGTGTACGACCCGTTCCTCTCCGACTCGGACGCCGGTGGTCTCGGTGTCGCCGGCGTCGGGCTCGAGGAGCTGCTCGCCACGTCGGATGTGGTGTCCGTCCACGCACCGTCGTTGCCCGAGACGCGCGGCATGATCGACGCGCGCGGCATCGCCCTCATGCGGCCCGGTGCGACGCTCGTGAACACGGCGCGAGGTGAGCTCGTCGACCAGGACGCACTCACCGAGCGAGTCCTCCGCGGCGACCTCTTCGCGATCCTCGACGTGACCACCCCGTGGGTGCTCGACGCCGACCACCCGTTCTTCGACCACGAGCACGTGCTGCTGACCCCGCATATCGCTGGCTCGCTGGGCGTCGAGCTCGGCCGACTCGCCGATGTCGCACTCGACGAGACCATTCGTCTCGCCCAGGGCCTTCCGCTCGAGTACCCGGTGCAGGCCGACGAACTGTCGTTCACCGCGTGAGGTCGTGCGGCATCCGCCGAAGGCCGAGCCGCAACCGAAGGGCCGCGCCGCAACCGACGACGATGCCGCGCCGCCGACGATCGGCGG